>NZ_JBEXDT010000142.1:0-14787 GCF_040605905.1 Nonomuraea sp. NPDC005501
CGAAGACGGCCAGGCCGATGGCGTTGCCGATGTTGAGCGCGGTGGAGGCGATGCCGTTGGCCACGCCCTGCTCGTGGGTCGCGGTGCCGGTGGCGGCCGCGATCCACATGGCGGTCCAGACGATGCCCTGGCCGAGGCCGGAGACGATGAGGCCGGGCACCAGAAGCCAGTAGGAGGCGTCGGCGTCGAAGCCGAGTGCCAGGACGGCGGTGCCGGGCACACCGATGGCGAAGCCGATCAGCAGGGAGGCGCGGGTGCCGATCCGGGTGGCCAGCCGCTCGCCTGCCTGGGTGCCGGCGGCGATGGCCAGCGAGGGGATGAGGAAGGCGAGCCCGGTCTGCAGGGCGCTGTAACCGTGGATGCTCTGCATCAGCACGGTGAGGAAGTAGGGCAGGACACCGAAGGTGGCCATGTAGATGAAGGTCACCAGCATGCCGACGGTCAGGCTGCGGTTGCGGAACAGCCGGAAGGGCATGAGCGGGTCGGCACTGCGCGCCTCGACCAGCGCGAAGACCACCAGCAGTGCGGCGGCCAGCACGAAGGCGCCGGCCACCGGGAGGCTGCCCCAGCCTAGCTCGGGCCCCTCGACCAAGGCGAAGACCAGCAGGGTCGATCCGCCGGTGACGCTGAGCGCGCCGGGGATGTCGAACCTGCGCCGCTCCCCCCTGGCGGGGTCGCGGGGGATGACGGCCAGGGCGGCCAGCGCGACCAGCCCGGCCAGGGGGACGTTGACGAAGAAGACGGCGGGCCAGCCGAAGTGCTGGGTGAGCAGGCCGCCGAGCAGGGCGCCGATGGTCAGGCCGCTGGCGCCGGCGCCGCCCCAGACCGCCAGCGCCCGGTTGCGCTGCGGACCCTCGGCGAACAGGCTGTTGAGCAGTGCCAGTGTGGAGGGCAGCAGCAGCGCGCCGCCGATGCCCTGGATGGCGCGGGCGGCGATGATGACGGCGGGGCTTGTGGCCAGCCCGCCGGCCAGCGAGGAGACGGCGTACAGGGTCAGGGCGAGCACGAAGATGCGGCGGCGGCCGAGCAGGTCGGCGGCCCGGCCGCCGAACAGCAGGAAGCCGCCGGCGAAGACGACGTACGCGCTGACCACGAGTTGCTGGGTCTGGCCGGGGAAGCCGAGGTCGGCACCGATCTGGGGGAGCGCGACGAACACGATGTTCAGGTCGAGCGCGTAGATGAGCTGGGCCAGGGCGAGCAACGCCAGGGTCAGGCCGAGTCGCGGCCTGGCGTCGCCCAGGGACTGTGTGGACATGGATCGCCCTTCGGAGAGAGCCGGGTGGCGGGCATGCGGAAGCGCGCCCCACAGCAGCGACTGTACGAGTATCTACGTACAGTCGAACTATGCCACAAGAATCGTTCGAAAGTCGCGGTACAGTTGGACCATGGCCTTCCGTCATCCCGACCGCGAACAGATCCGGATCGAAGACGTGCTGTCGGCGCTGGGGAACGGCGTGCGCCTGGCCGCCGTACGCATCCTCGACGCGGGCGGCGAGCACAACTGCACCAGCGTGCTGAACACGCTGGGAATCACCGCGAAGTCGACGATGACACACCACTGGCGGGTGCTGCGCGACAGCGGCGTGATCTGGCAGCGGCCCGCAGGCAGGGAGAACCTGCTCGTCCTGCGCCGAGAGGACCTGGATGCCCGCTATCCCGGGCTGCTCGACGCCATCCTGTCCGGCGCCCGCACCGACGCCGCCCTCGATCGCAGTGACCGCACCGGATTGGCCACCTGACCAGCCGGCCCCCCTCCTCTTCACGCCCGGCCTAATCATCAAAGAACCAGCGGCAGCCATTGAGCCGCCGAACCCCGGCACAGTGCCCTGAGCCTGGGTGTCGCGGCCGACCAAATCTCATTCCTGGACGAGCCCGAGTGTTTCGGCGCCGTCTTCAGGCATGCGGCAGCACGATGCCACGAGCCGAGAGGGTGTGGAGCAGCGGCGGCACCGGACTTCTCTGTGTCCGGGCTACGTGGCCGGACTTCTCCGTGGCCGCGGGTCTACGTCCCGGCGCGGACGGGGCGACGGAACCGTGACGGGCTCATTGCCCTTTCTTGATCGCTTCGCTGAGCGCGCCAAGGCTCGCGGCCAGTAGCTCGATGTCAGCCGGCTCCCAGCCCGCCAGTAGGGCGGCGACGGCTGCCGTGCGCGCCTTCCAGAGTTTGCTGATGGCGAGCTTCCCCGCCCGCGTGACGCTCACCAGTTGTGCCCGGGCATCGGCCGGATCGGGCCGCCGCTCGATGAAGCCGCGTGACTCCAGGCGTTTGGCCGGCGGTGACAGGGTGGACTTGTCCACCTCCATCAGCTCCGCCAGGATCGACAGCCGCACCGGCGCGTGCAGCGACACCTGGGCGAGCAGGGTGTAGTCGCCCAAGGACAGCTCCAGCCCGGAGGAGCCCATGATCTTGCGTCGCGTGGCGGGAGAGAACATCCAGTTGCCAACCGTGGCCAGCGCTTCCGCCACTCCGTCGACGGCCTCACGCTGCGAGCGGGAGAGACCGTCCTTGCCGGCCGACACGTGTTCCATCCTCACACCGTCTCCGAGATGGTTGGTTTGCCAAACCAAATATCTCGCATGGGAGAACTGGATGCAAGCGCATGAGCCCTCGATCTCAGGAGGCCCGTGCCACCCCGACAATCGCGCAACGGATCCAACTGGGGAGCCACACCCGATGCGGCGAGCGTCCTGCACGTCACCGTGGAAGTGGGCGTCGGCCGCACCACCACCGGACCGACCCATGGCCTCGCGGGATTGATCAACGCCCTGGGCTCCGCCTGACGCCGATTCTCCATTCGAACATGAGCCCGCATGGCGAGATCCAGCTGCGGACCGACCGCCGCCTGAATCTGCCTGGCTTGGCGGCAGCCGACCGGTGCCGGGATACCGGCCTACACGCGGGGCTACGGCGTATCGGTGATCGCGCCATCCAGGCTGGAGCGCTTGAGATCCAGCCTGCTCAGGTCACATCCGCGCAGGTCGACGCTGGTCAGGTCACACTCACGGAACGACGTCTGGTCGAGGATTGCACCGGTGAAGACTGCGCCGGTCAAGGTCGCGGGCTGGATCATCGCACTGCCCAGCCGGGTGAAGGCGATGGTCGCGTTGACCATCTCGCTGTAGCCGAACCCCGCCCCGGTAAGGTCGGCGCCGGCCAGGTTGGTGTCGGTCAGGTCGGCGCCGGAGAAGACAGCGCCGCGTGCGGACACGTGCGACAGATCCGCGCCCGCGAGGTTGGCACCGGCGAAGACCATCTTGTCGAGCTCCAGTCCGCGCAGATCGGCGCCGGAAAGATCGAGTCCCACCTCCGCGTTGTCGGCGCGCCACTGATTGAATGCGAACGGCCCCTGCCTCAGGATCCCGATGACCTGCGACGTTTCCGGTGCCGTTGCCACTCCGACCTCCCCGTTGAGACGCTCCACCGGCTCAGGATCGCCGGTGGTGGAGGCGACATGTGCGGTGAGGGCGGCGACATCCTCCCTCGCGCTGGCGAGTTCTACGGCGAGTTCCTCCTCGTACGGATACATCTCCGCCATCGCCTCCGTCATCGCGAGACGAGTGCTCAGCAGTTTCAGCGCGTTGTCCCGATCGCCATCGCTCTTGGCCAGGTCAGCGAGGCGTTGGAAGGCCAGCCCCGCCTGCAGTGCCGTTTCTGGGCTCATACTCGCCTGGAAGAGCCGGGTACGGATCTGCGCGCATTCGGCCCAGGTCTCGTATTCCTTGTCCTTGTGCTCTGTCAGGTCGAGCGCGCGGTACACCTCGCCGAGATGCTGTAATGAGCCTGCGAGCCGCTGGTCTGCCTCCATGAAGGTCGGGTGCTCAGCTGCAAGCTCGTGGTAGATGTCCACGGCGACCGTGAGCACGGCCTCGGCCGCCACCGGCCGGCCGTCGGCGAGCCGGGCCTGGCCGCAGGTGTCGTACGCGGCGCCGAGGCAGAACCTGGCCTCGTCCCGCTGCGGGTGCGCGGCGGCCCACTCCTTGACGGCGGCCAGCGATCGTTCGGCCACCTCGCGTGCGGCGCGCGGGAAGTTGTGCCGGATCAGCATGGCGACCAGGTGGTCACGGATGGGACCTTCGTAACCCGCCGGTATGGACGGCAGAATCTCGCCCAGCAGCGCCATCCCTGCGTACTCGAAGTCGGTCTCCAGGCTCTTGACCACGGCGAGGGCGAAGCCCGTAAGGTCACTTGTCCCCTGGACCGCCACGAGGTGGCGGCAGACCGCGACGTAGTCGTCGAACGTGCCGCCCTCGTGTGTCCGGCTGTAGTGCATGTTCAGGGCACGTTCGTGACGGTCGGCGAGCGCCGGGCCCTGATACGGCGCCAGCTGCTCCGCGATCCAGCGGTCGGCGACGTAGACGATTTCGCCGTCCCACCTCTCCCATGCGTGGAGCAGTCCGAGCTCGGCGAGCCGGGTCGCGGTGGCTTGCACGCCCGTGAGCGCCGCCCGCTTGGGCTTGGGGCGCTGCCTGCGGTCCGGCTCGCGGGTGTCGCAGGCGACGGCCAGGTCGTATGCGGTGACAGGGACGGTGGCGATCGCGGCCTGGAGCAGGGTCTCTCGCTGTTGCCCTGTCAGCTCGGCCATGATGAGGTCGAGCGGTACGGCCCCCGGTGTCACGGCCGCGAGCCGCGCCCGCACACCCTCGGGGTTCGCCGACAGCCAGGCGTCGACCAGTTGCAGGGATCGTGGATGCGCCGCGGTCGAGCGGACCACTCGCTCGCGGGTGACCGGATCCACGGTGGACAGGAGGGGCAGCCCTGCTGCAAGCGCGGTTCCCGCGGTGAGGTCCAGAGGGTCCAGCCGTAGGACACCGAGGCGGTTGTCCGTGGCCGACGGCGGTAGCGGCATCCGGCTGGTCACCAGGACCCGGCCCCGAACGGCGGCCTGGCACAGCCGGTCGAACACCTCGCCGAAGCCGGGATCCAGGAAACCCGTGCCGCCCAGGTTCTGACTCAGGTCATCGAAGAGCAGGACAAGAGGGAAGCTCTTCAACAGCCGGCAGGTCATGTCCAACATGGCATCGTCCGACGGAGCCAGACCGGTGGCCCCTATCGTGCGCGCTTGTTCCGGGGAGAGCTCCTCGCCCCAACCTGAGGCAGCTTCTGTGACGCCTCGGAACAGCGTTCGCGGAGACCATCTGCCCACCATGGCGGTTACCGCCCAGCCATCGGCCCGAAGCCGCCCGACCATCTGGCGAGCCAGGGCGCTCTTGCCCATCCCCGCCCCACCAGTGATCACCAGCCCGCCCGGACCTACGGCAAGCATGGTCAGCGCGGTCCGCACGTCGGACTCTCTGGCCAGGCCAGGCGATCCGAGCCGTCGCACCTCGGGGCTCATGTCCGCTTCTGCATTCACAATCGTCCTCCAGCAGATATGGCGAATTTGATCGATCAAGCCCCATCGACTCGATGGACAGAGGCAGCGACTGATCACCGCGCTGTCCGTCCAGGATGGAGGCGTCATGGTGCCCTGGGGCGTTTGCCACCTGGGCCGCTGTCGGTGGCGGCGGCTTCATCGTCATGTGCGGCCTGACGAGATGCCGCCACGATGTAATCCGCTACCGCCGTCGCGCATCGTGGTCGTGCGCCGACGCGGCAGGCGTTGTCCGTCCGCCGATTACTTCTCGGCCTTGTCGAGGAGGGGGGAGGGTGGCTCCGGAACAGCGGCCGAACGTGCCGTGTGCCGGTGGATCAGGAGGACGCCGACCATGCTGATCAGTCCGCCGACGAGTTCGACCGGGCCCGGTATCTCTCCCAGCCACACGAACGCCACCCCGATGGCGAGCGGCGGGACCAGGTACAGGGCTGCCGTGGACTGCGCGATGGTGTACCGGGCGACCGCGTACCCCCAGGTGACGAAGCCGAGCGCGGATGGAAGCAGGCCTAGGTAGAGGGTGGACACGGCGGCATCGGCCGGGGCCTGGAGCAGGTCGTGCACGGCACCGGGCGCCAGCGGGGTCAGAAACAGCGTGCCCGCCCACATCGCGTAGCAGGCGACCTCCAGACCCGTATACCGCTTCAGCAGCGGCTTGGTGGCGAAATGGTAGACGCCTTGGACGACAGCCGCCGCGAGGATCACCAGCGCGCTGGTGGTGACCTGCGCGGAGCCGGCGGCGTAGGCGATGAGCGCCACGCCGGCAAGGGCCGTGACAGTGCCGGCCACGATGGTCGCCGAGAGGCGTTCGCCGAGGAAGATCGAGGCGAGCAGCACGCTGAACACCGGCGCGGTGGCGATGAGCAGGCTGGCCGTACCGGCCGGGACGTGCACCTCACCCCAGTTGAGCAGCACCTGATAGGCGCTCATCCCGGTGAATGCGCACAGCGCGATCAGCGGAAGGTCGCGTCGGTGCGGCAGCCGGACCCGCAGGATCGGGCTGACCACGGCCAGCGCGACAGAGGCGACCGCCAGCCGCCAGAACGACAGCCCGCCGACACCCAGGCCGTCGACGCCGACCCGGATGGCAGGGAAGGCCGACGCCCAGAGCACAACCGTCGAGATCAGGGACGTCAGGCGCAGCGAGATCGGTTGCTTCACCCCCCGCAGCATTCAACCTATGATCATAAAGGTCCAGTTACAGTTTCCTCCTAAATCAAGAAGGTGTGCTTACATGTTGGACCTCCGTCGCCTTCGCCTACTGCGTGACCTGCAGATTTACGGCACCGTGACAGCGACGGCCGAGGCCCGGCACCTCAGCGGACCGGCGGTGTCACAGCAACTGGCCGCGCTGGAACGCGAGGCTGGGCTGCCGCTGCTGGAAAAACAGGGACGGCGGTTGCGGCTCACACCGGCAGGCAGCCTGCTGGCCGAGCACGCCGAGGTCATCCTCGGTCAGATCGCCACCGTCGAGGCCGACCTGCGTGCGCTCCAGGAGGGCGGCCAGGGCCTGGTCCGGCTGGCGGTGTTCTCCTCGGCCGCCCGGGTGCTGATGCCCCGCCTGTGGCGCCGGATGTCGGCTGACCACGCACCCACGCCGGAGTTGCGCATCACCGAGTGCGAGCCCGACCCGGCGGCCGAGGCGCTGCGCCGCCGGGAGGTCGACATCGCGATCGTCCACGCCTACAGCCTGCTGCCGCGTGAACTACCGCCCGGATGCCGGCAGCACCACCTCATGGACGAGCCCGTGTTGCTGGCCATGCCCACCGCCCTGGCCTCCCGCCGCGGGCTGAGCCATGGGCAGTCAGTACACCTGGCCGACTTCGCGCACGAGCACTGGCTGATGCCCGGCACCGAGACCTCCTGTCACGAGATGACCCGCCGGGCCTGTGGCGCCGCCGGTTTCGTGCCCCGTCCCATCGTGACCGCCAACGACTTCTCCGTGTTGAGCGCGCTGGTGGCCGCCGAGGCCGGGATGGCACTCATCCCCCGCATGGCACTGCCCAGCGACGCCGAGGGGATCAGCCTTCACCCGCTGGCGGAACCCGTCGACCGCACGGTGGCGGCCTACACCCGGACCGGCGACGCCCGCCTGCCACGGGTCGCGCTCGTACTGGAGGCAATCCGCAGCGCCGCAGCGGACGTGACGGACACAGCGGACGACAGAGCCGAGGCTCGGTGCGTGGCCTCCGCCCTCGACAACGTCGACGCCGCCCCGTCCATGGGAGCGGCCTTCCAGCAGGGAAGAGAGCGTCACGAGTAAAGAGCCGGCGCTTCACGTGGTGGCGTTGAAGGGTGCGCCCATGAGATGGGATCAGCGGCAGCTACAAGGGCGCGCCAGACCGCCGTCCGCGAAGCGCCGCCTCGAGCAGTTGAGGCGGAGGCTTCTTCACGGGTCGTGTGATCGACCAGGTCGCCGTCGGCGCATGGCGTCAGGTGTTGCCTTGCGCCTGTTCGCGCAGCCAGGACACCAGCGCGGTCACGCGGTCGTCGCGAGCGGGCAGGGGCGTCATCAGCAGATAAGTGCTGCCGTCGGGACGGAAGCCGAGCGGCGCTGTCAGCCGGCCGGCCTCCAGATCGTCGTGGACCAGGGCCCGCGGCCCAATGGCCACGCCGAGCCCGCTGGCCGCGGCCTGCAGGCTCAGGTAGAAGTGCTCGAAGGTCTGTTCAGGTGCGGGTGGAAGGGGCGTGGGGTAGTTCTTCGCCCAGTCCGCCCAGGCTGAGGGCCGGGTGCTGGTGTGCAGTCTCGGCAGGCGCGTCAGGTCTTCCGGACGGGACAGGCGGTGGCCCAGTTCGGGTGTGCAGACGGGGCCGACCGATTCGTCGAAGAGTTCAAAGGTCGTCAGGCCGCCCGGGATGTCGAAGTCGTTTCGGCGGATGGCGACGTCGATGCCCTCCCGTTCGAAGGCGACTGGTCCGCCCGAGGCGACCAGATGCAAGTTCAGGCCGGGGGCGGCGGCGGTCAGGGCGGGTAGCCGGGGGATCAGCCAGCGCATCAGCAGGGTCGGCTCGCAGGACAACACCAGGAGGGCGGGCCGGGTGGTCGCACGCGCCTGCCGGGCGGCCGCGCTGAGCAGGTTCAGGGCGTCGTCGACGCTCTGGACGAAGGTCCGTGCGGCCGGGGTCGGTACCACTGCCCGATTGCGCCGCTCGAACAGGGTCACGCCCAATGCGCGCTCCAGTTGCTGGATCTGTCTGCTGACGGCGCCGTGGGTGAGGTGCAGTTCGGCGGCGGCCTTGCTCACGCTGCCGTGCCGCACCGTTGCCTCGAAGGCCACCAGCGGTCCGAGTGGCGGCAGGTCACTCCATGACATGTGTGAGAAATTATCACTGACAGTGTGCGGGTTTGTCGCTTTTTAGTGGTCATATTCATGGTTAGAGTGATTTCAGGTAACGAATTACTGCGAGGACCGCCATGCAGAAGATCAGCCTTGCCGAAGCCTTCTCCTCCTTCGACGACACCTGGAGCCCGAAAGTGGCCGGTGCCGTCAACGACATGGAGGTCAAGCTCGCCAAGTTCGAGGGCGAGTTCGTCTGGCACCACCATGAGCACGAGGACGAACTGTTCCTGGTGCTGCGGGGCAGGCTGCGGATGCGCCTACGCGAGGGCGACATCGTGGTGGAGCCCGGGGAGTTCCTCATCGTGCCGCGTGGCACGGAGCACTGCCCGGTGGCCGAGCCGAATTGCGAGGTGTTGCTGCTGGAGCCCGCGACCACCGTCAACACCGGTAACGTGCGCAACGAGCGGACCGTGACTGACCTGGGTCGTATCGAACACTCATGAGGACACTCCCGAGCATCGCGGTGGTGGCCGATGACCTGACGAGCGCCGGTGACGCAGCCGCGCCGTTCCACCTGGCGGGGTTCCCGGCGTGGATCAGCCTCGGGGCCGCCGTCATGCCCCCGGCCGGGACGGTCATGGCGGTCGACTGCGACACCCGCGCGCTGCCCGCAGCGGACGCCGCGGCCCGCGTCACCCGGGTGGTCCGGCAGCTGACCGGCGCGGATGTCCTGGTCAAGACCGTGGACTCGACCGCACGCGGACATCTGGCGGCGGAGATCGCCGCCGCGCTGTCGGCCGGCGGCCGGGCCACCGCGGTGATCGCCCCCGCCTTCCCCGCCGAGGGACGCAGCACGGTGGGCGGGGTGCAGCATCTGGCGGGCGTCCCGGTCCACCGGACGGCGTTCGCCCAGGACCCCGGTCATCCCGTCCGGGACGCCGACCTGACCCGGATCGTCCCGGGAGCCGTTCTGGCCGACGGGTCCGGCCATCTCGCCGGGCTGGCCGGGCGGGCGCGGTACGTCGTCGCCGACGCCGTCAGCGACCGCGATCTCGATGAGATCGTGGCCGCCGTCGACCGGCCGCGGGAGGTGCTCTGGGTCGGCTCACCAGGGCTGGCCGAGGCGCTGGCTCGCCACCTGGCACCCGGCCGGCACCCCGGACGGACGTGTCCGATGCGACGGCTCTCGACCCGATCCCGCGTGCTGACGGTGGTCGGCAGCCTGCATCCGGCCAGCCGGGGACAGGCCGAACGGCTGGGCGCACTCGGCGCCGGCGCGATGGTGCCGGTAACCGCCGCCCATCCCGCCCATGCCGCCCAATGGGCCGAGCGAGAGCTGGCCGGCTGCGGCGCCGCCCTGCTGCACGGCCCGGCGGACTGGGCCGCCACAGGTTCGGTGCCTGCGGCGCTGGCCGCCGTGGTCTCCCTGCTCGCCACGCGCCGCGCCTTCGACGCTTTGGTCCTCACCGGCGGAGAGACCGCCAGGACCGTGCTGGACGCTCTCGCCGTCCGGGCCGTCCGGCTGGCCGGACAGGCCGAACCCGGCGTGCCGCTGGGCGTGGTCGACCATCCCTGGCGGTTTCCTGTCGCCTTCAAGGCGGGCGGTTTCGGCGACCTCGACACCCTTGCCCGCCTCACCGACCTGCTCACCACATCTGCCCCAGCGGAGGACCCGTGCGCCCCATAGGCGTCTCGATGGGAGATCCGGCCGGCATCGGACCAGAGATCGCCCTCAAACTCGTCGCCGACCGGCGGTGTGACGTACCCGTCCTCATCATCGGAGACGCGGGCGTGCTCACCCGCGCACGGGCGTCGAGCGGGCTCGACGTTCCCATCCGCACCGTGGCGTCGGCCCAGGACTGCGCCGATGCCACCGGCGTCGCGCAGGTCCTGGCCGAGACGGCCATGCCGCACGACCTGCCCTGGGGGCGCGTCGACGGCCGGGCCGGGAAAGCGGCCTACCGGTACGTCGCCAAGGGCGTCGAACTCGCCCGCGACGATCAGATCGCCGCTCTGGTCACCGCCCCCATCAACAAGGAGGCACTGCGGCTGGGCGGCCACTCCTACCCGGGGCACACCGAGATCCTGGCCGAACTCAGTGGCGCCGACGAGTACGCCATGATGATGGCCAACGACGAGCTGCGCGTCGTGCTCGTCACGATCCACCATGCGTTGCGCGACGCCATCGACTCGATCACCCCTGAAGCCGTGCGAAGGGCGATCCGGCTCACCCATGACGCGCTGCGCCGGGCCGGCATCACCGCTCCCCGGATCGCCGTCGCCGGCTTGAATCCGCATGCCGGCGAGAACGGACTGATGGGTCGGGAGGACCTGGACATCATCGCCCCAGCCGTGCAAAGGGCGCGCGTGGCGGGGATCGACGCCAGCGGCCCATGGCCCGCGGACACAGTGTTCCTGCGCGCCCGCACCGGCGAGTTCGACGCCGTGGTCGCGCAGTACCACGACCAGGGCCTCATCCCGGTCAAGTACCTGGGCTTGGAGCGCGGCGTCAACATCACGATCGGACTGCCGTTCGTGCGCACCAGCGTCGACCACGGCACGGCCTTCGACATCGCCGGCAAGGGCGTGGCCAGCCACGCCAGCCTGCTCACCGCGCTGGATCACGCGCGCACACTGGCCGGCCTGCGATGACGCTGCCGAGTGATCCGCCGGCAGCGTTACAGGGATCTGCGCCGCGGGGCCGAGAACGGCTCCGGACTCCCGGCCGGCGCCTTCCCCATTCGCGCCCGAGGAGGGCTCATGGACTTCATCTTCATGCTCACCCGCCACGACCAGACCGTGCCCGACTGCCTGCGCCTGGTCGACGAGCTCGGCGATCTGCGGTTGGGACACCTCGGCTTCAAGGACGTCGGTGTGGACGCCGCCACCCTCACCGCCCTGCACCGCCGTATCAAGGACAGCGGCGCGATCAGCTACCTGGAGGTGGTCAGCACCGACCGGAAGCGAGCTCTCGACTCGGCCCGCATGGCCGCCGACCTGGGGGTCGACTACCTCATGGGCGGAACCTGGGTGAGCGAGACCCTGGAACTGCTCGACGGGACGCCGGTCAGATACTTGCCGTTCCCCGGTACCCCGATCGGACACCCGACCCAACTGGGCGGCACACCCGAGCAGGTGGCCAACCAGTGCCGCCGCTTCGAGGAGGCCGGTTGCGCCGGCGTCGACCTGCTGGCCTACCGCGCCACCGAATCCGCTCCCCTGGACCTGGTGCACAGCGCCCGCCAGGCGACCTCCGGCCGTCTGGTCGTCGCCGGTGACATCGACCGTCCCTCGCGAGTGCGCCGGTTGGCCGAGGCCGGAGTGGACGCGTTCACCGTCGGATCTGCCGCCCTGGCCGGCACCTTCGCACCACACCTGCCGACACTGCGCGATCAGCTCACCATCATCCTCCAGGCCGCGGACCATACCACTCCCGCGGACGCAACCCGAGAGGACTTGTAGCGCTTCAAGAGTCGTAGCAGGGCGCTTGACCTGCGGATCGACCGTTCTCCGGGATGGGGCAGCCACCCACTCGTCCGCGGTTTCTCCGATGTGTCCTGGTGAACTTCAGGCCGTTGAACTGGAACACCGTGACGCGGCCGGGGTGGTCGCCGACCGCCAGCAGCTGGCCATCGGCGGAGAACGCAACCGTACGGTAATAGAGTGATGGCTCGCCGGGTACGACGAAGCGCGGCTCCAGCGGCTGTCCGGTCGCGGCGTCATGAACGATGACCGGACCTTGGATGCGGGCGCCGGCGAGCCGGGTGCCGTTGGGTGACAGCGCGACGTCAGCCAACCTGTCTTCGATCGTCCAGCACAAGGCACCGGATTCCACCGAGACGCCTCAGCATCCCCACGTCTCACCGCTCGCGACAAGAAGCTGCTCGATCCGGTCGAACACAGTTTGCCGAGCCCACGGCATCATCAGCTCTCGTCGGGAAGGGGTACGGGGCACGGAGCACTCGCTGACCGGTGTCGACATCCCAGATCTCGAGGTCGTACTCCGTAACGCGGTTGTCCGAGTGGTGGATAAGGCCGACGAGCCGGCCCGACGGAGACAGGGCGGCGGTGCTCGTCCGCGAGCGCTCGTCCGCCGGGAGATCGAGGCACGAATGGCCATCCGGGTCCAGCACGCGCAAGGTGTGATCGTCGGCCACCAGCATCCGGCCGGCGACGGCGTCCCGCCCCAAGCGGGTGCAGGGCAGGCGCTGAACGTGACCGGTGGCGAGTGCCACCGTGTGGCTGGTGTCCCCCCGCTGCTCGTGTTCCGGACGGTGAACGTCAGGTGGGATCCATCCGGTTCGAACGCCATGTCATGGACCGCTGAGTTCCGCGACGCATCGGCGTACACCACCCGGCTGGCGCCGGTCCGTAAGTCGACGGTCTGCACCTCGGAGTCGAGCTGCAGCCTGACCCGGTCAGGAATGCCGCGGGCGACCGCGAGGGTGCCGCCGTCCGGGTGCAGGGCGAACGCGACGATCCCGTTGGTCGCCGGCGTCGCGCACTGGACGACGACGTCGCCCGGCTCGGTCGCGGCGACGTCACGCAGCGCGGCGTACCCGTCACGCATCTTCTCGGTGACGATCTTCTCCAGGGCCTCGCGTGCCGCGCATCCGCTGCCGAACGACTTCATGCGCTCCTGAGGCTTCCCGGCGCCGGTCCACCAGCTCCGGTGCAGCTCGACCCCGTCGGCCCGGAGCTCCGGATATTTGGGCTTCGAGGTGCCGGGATGGGTCAGGAGAAGCCGCTCACGATTCAGTACGGGGCAGCGTAGAGATCTCCACCGTCAGATCATCAGCGCGTACGGCGGGGCCAGCAACGCCACCACCTGGAAGCCATCGAGACCGACCTGGGAAGGGACACAATCGGGCATGGCCGACCGCATCTACCTTCGGCATTCCACCGACAAGCAGACCAATGCCCGCCGGCGATGAAGGAGCTCAGCCGCCACGTCATCGACTGCGACGGCCGTCCGGCAGTGTTCGGCTCGGCCACTGCCTACGAACTGCGCTCGGTCGCCGTCCCGTTCGGCAACTGCGTCGAGCTCAGCAACGTCAAGGCAGGCGGACAGAGCTGCCCGATCCGCTTCTGGCGCGCCGGCTGCGGCTTCTACCGGCCCGATCCGTTCTACCTCCTCGCGATCGAGGAGCACCTCAGCAGCCTGCGCGCCGACCGGAAGACCGCGGTCGCACTGGAGGTCGACGTCTTCGTCGTCCGCAACCTGACCGACCAGATCACCGCGTTCCAGCAGGTGGCAGACACCATGCGGGAGATGCTGGAACAGCTGCCAACCGAAGAACGCAGCGAGGTGGAGGAGGCCAGCAAGGTACTACGTCGGTCCCGAGCCGCTCGCGGCCTCATTGCCGATCGTCGAGGTCACCCAGGGATGAGGATCGGACTTCGAGCGAGGGAACCCCGCCGTGATCACGTCCTGACGGCAGGCCAATGATCGTCAGCGGAGTTGCCGGCCTTGTCCGCGGCCACCGCAGCAGCGCGGGTCCGGGGCCGGCCCACCGACCCGGCCACGCGGATCTTGCTCAGGACGGTGGTGAATCGTGGGCAGTCGGCGGCTTGCCCGGGCGTGAGCACGACATACCATCACCCGCAGCACTGGCGGCTGCTCCGGAAGCAGAGCCTCTTTTCCTCGATCAGCGCCTGCTCCAGTGCTTCCAGGGTCTCTCCGGCGACCGCCAGCCCGGCCGGCTCCTGATGCGCCCGCACAATCGTGGACTCCACACTGACCAGCTCCAGCCTGACCTGTCCGCGCGATGCGGCCTCGGCGATCAGCAGGTCCATCAGCCCCTGGAACACTGCGGCTTTGGCCCAGGCGTTGAACCGGGAGTAGACCGTAGACCACGGCCCATTAGCGTTCCGGAACGTCACGCCAGCCGGACCCGGTGCGAAACCGCCACAAGATCCCGTTGAACTGATCACTGTCCTGGCACTCGGCTTCGACGCCTCCTACTGGCTTCTGGTGCCCGGCCTCATCGTCTCCGGCCTCGGCCAGGGCATCGTCTGGACCGCCATGTGGATCGCGGCCGCCGCCGGCACCGCGACCCACGAGCAGGGCGTGGCCAACGGCATCGCCTCCACCGCGCTCAACATCGGCAACGCCATCGGCCTGGCCGTCTTCA
>NZ_JBEXDT010000143.1:0-14786 GCF_040605905.1 Nonomuraea sp. NPDC005501
TGTCGAGTACTCCGACTCCGCTAGAGTTGTCCATAGGCCGATACTGCCGTCTCGACATATGAGAAGGCAAGTCGGAGCGAAGCCATCAGGCGAGCACGGCCGCGAGCGCGGCCGCCGCGCCGGTGAGCGTCACCGTGAACGCCCGCGCGGGGCTCGCGGCCATGCCCGACACCGGGCTCGGGGTGAACGACGCCATCTGGGACAAGGAGCTGGGCACCACGGCGGTGTCGGACCTGCTGAAGGGCGCGGGGGTGCGGATGGTCCGCTATCCCGGCGGCTCCTACGGCGACATCTACCACTGGAGGGACCACACCGCACCCGGCGGCTACGTCGCCCCGGGGACCGACTTCGACACCTTCATGGCCTCCGTACGGCGGATGGGCGCACAGCCGATGATCATCGCCAACTACGGCACCGGGACCCCCGAGGAGGCGGCCGACTGGGTCCGGTACGCCAACGTGACCAAGAAGTACGGGGCCACGTACTGGACCGTCGGCAACGAGAACTACGGCAACGGCCACTACGGCGCCGACTGGGAGGCGGACGAGCACGCGGACAAGAGCCCCACGGCGTACGCCAACGGCGTCGTCGCCTTCGCCGACGCGATGAAGGCCGTCGACCCCGGCATCAAGGTCGGCGCGGTGCTCACCGCGCCGGGGAACTGGCCGGACGGCATCGTCGCCGGCGGCGACCCGGCCACGTGGAACCAGACCGTGCTGTCCGTCGCCGGATCGAAGATCGACTTCGTGGACGTGCACTGGTACCCGGGCGGCAGCACGGCCGCCGAGGCGCTGGCCAAGCCGGAGCAGATCACCGACATGGTGCACGCGACGCGCGAGCAGATCACCCGGTACGCCCCGGCCGGCGCCGGGCGCATCGGCATCAGCCTGACCGAGATGAACGTGGGGGTGGGCCAGAACACCCAGCCGGGCGCGCTGTTCCTCGCCGACGCCTACAGCGGGCTGCTGGAGAGCGGCGTCTTCACGGTCCAGTGGTGGAATGTCCACAACGGCATCGGCACGGTCTCGACGGTGGCGGGCCAGAGCGACTACGGCGACTTCGGCCTGCTGTCCAGCGGCACCTGCCTGGCCGACGGCACGACCTGCGAGCCGCCGCTGAACACGCCGTTCGCGCCGTACCACGGCCTGGCCATGATGAACGCCTTCGTCCGACCCGGCGACCAGTTCGTCCGGGCGGGCACGGACGAGCCGCTGGTCACCGCGCACGCCGCGCGCCGGGGCAACGGCGACCTCGCGGTGCTGCTGGTCAACAGGGACCCCGACAACGCCCGCACGGTCTCCATCGACTACACCGGCTACACCCCGGCCGCCGCCGCCCCGACCGTGTACTCGTACGTCAACGGCGGCACCGCCGTCACCACGGGTCAGACGGGCACCGCGAGGAGCCGGACACTGCCGCCGTACTCGCTGACCACGCTCGTGCTGCACCCGGCGAGCCAGGTCACCGGGGCGCCCGGAGCTCCCGGCCGGCCCGCCGCCTCCGGCGTCACCGACCGCGCCGCCACCCTCTCCTGGACGGCGTCGGCCGCCGGCGCGCACCCCGTCGCCAAGTACGAGGTCCACCGGCAGAACGGCGCGACCGACGAGCAGCTCGGCGAGAGCGCCGGCACGTCGTTCACCGTCGCGAACCTCACCCCCGGCACCCGGTACACCGTCAACGTGCTGGCCCGCGACACGGCCGGCAACGTGAGCTGGGCCTCGCCGCCGCTCACGTTCACCACCGGCAGCCCGGCCACGAGCACGTGCACGGTGAGGTTCGGCGCCAACGGCGACTGGGGCAGCGGCTACGTCGCGGCTGTGGACATCACCAACACCGGGCCGGCCGCGATCGACGGCTGGACGCTCACGTTCGACTGGCCGACCGGATGGCAGCGGATGAACGGCGGCTGGAACGCGAACTGGGAGCAGAACGGCCGCACGGTCAAGGCCACCAGCCTGGACTCCAACGGCAAGCTGGCGGCGGGCGGGGGCAGCGTGAGCGTGGGCTTCGTCGCCGGGTACACCGGCCCCGACCTCCTGCCGCCGGTCTTCACCCTGAACGGCACGACCTGCCACACGGCCTGACCGGCCCTTGCCGGAGTTGACGGCCTTCAGCAGCTCAGGAGCTCAGCCGGATGAGCATCTTGCCGGTGTTGGCTCCGTGGAGGAGGCCGAGGAAGGCGTCGACGGCGTTGTCGAGGCCGTCGACGACCGTCTCCTCGCTGCGCAGGGTTCCGTCGCGGAGCCAGGCGGCGGCGAGCGGGACGTACTCGGCGGCCAGGTGCTGGTGGTCGCGGACGAGGAAGCCGCGCAGGGTCAGCCGCTTGCCCACGGCCAGGAAGAGGTTGCTGGGGCCGGGGACGGGCTCGGTGGCGTTGTACTGGGAGATGGCGCCGCAGAGCGCGACCCTGCCGAAGGTGTTGAGCGCGCCGAGGGCGGCCTGGAGGTGGTCGCCGCCGACGTTGTCGAAGTAGACGTCGACGCCGTCGGGCGCGGCGTCCGCGAGCTGGCCGGGCAGGTCCCCGGCGCGGTAGTCGATGGCGGCGTCATAGCCGAACTCCTCCACCAGGCGCCTGGTCTTGGCCGGGCCGCCGGCGGAGCCGATCACCTTGGACGCGCCCAGGTGCCGGGCCACCCGACCGGCGATGAGCCCGACGGCTCCGGCCGCGCCCGAGATGAACACGACGTCGCCCTCCTTGACCGGCGCGACCTCCTTGAGCCCGGCGTAGGCGGTCAGGCCGACCATGCCGAGCACGCCCAGGTAGGTCTGCGGCGGCGCGATCGCGGTGTCCACGACCCGCGCCTGGGAGGCGTCGAGGACCGCGTGCTCCCGCCAGCCGCCGGAGTGCAGCACGGTCGCGCCGACCGGCACGCTCTCGGCGTTGGAGACGATGACGGTGCCGACCGCGCCGCCGTCCATCGCCTCGCCGAGCCGGAACGGCGGGACGTACGACTTGACGTCGTTCATCCGGCCGCGCATGTAGGGGTCGACGGACATCCAGTCGTTGCGCACGAGGATCTGCCCCTGGCCCGGATCGGGGAGCGTCGCCTCGACGAGGGCGAAGTCGGCCGGCTTGGGCTCGCCGGAGGGGCGGGCGACCAGGTGAACCTCACGGCTGGGTACCGACATGACACGACTCCGGATTTGTGAGTTATGACCGTTTTGAGGCGTTGTGCCCAAATTCGGAAGAGCCACCCGGCCATTGACCCGGACCCACAGCAGAACTAAGTTCGGTGCACCGACTGGTCGGTTTGCGCATTCTGGAGGACGGTACGCATGAAGGCTGCACGGCAGGCGTGGCGGCGGCTGGAGCCGGTCCACGGCATGATCTATTTCGTCCCCGAAGCGGCCCGCCGCTACGCCGAGCTCGGACTCAAGGGCAGGGCCGGGTACTTCGCCTCCCGGGGCGCGGCGTTGGGGCGCGCCACGGCCGAGCAGGTCATCGCGACCTTCTACAACTTCCGGCCCGCCCTCGTCCGGCAGGCGCTGCCGGCCGCCTGGAACGTGGTCACCCCCGAGGACATGCTGACCGCCCGGGCCGACGCCGCCGCTGAGGCCCTGCGCCGGGCGGGCATCCACGAGCTGCCCGGCCTCGACGAGGCGGCCGGCCTCGCGCGGCGGGCGGCCGTCGCGGCCTGCGACCACCTGGAGGGCCGCCCGCTGTTCGCCGCGCACGCCGCCCTGCCCTGGCCGGACGAGCCGATCCGGCAGCTGTGGCACGCTCAGACACTGCTGCGCGAGTTCCGTGGCGACGGCCACGTCGCGCTGCTGCTCAGCGAGGGCGTGAGCGGGCTGGAGGCCCTGGTGCTGCACGGCGCCGGCGGCGAGGTGCCCTCCGCCGTCCTCCGGGTCACCCGCGCCTGGCCGGAGGACGAGTGGGCCGCCGCGGAGCGACGCCTCCGCGAGCGCGGCCTCCTCGCCGAGGACGGGCTCAGCGCCGAGGGCAGGGCTCTGCGTCAGCACATCGAGGACCGCACCGACGCCCTCGCCCTGCCCGCCTACGGCGTCCTCGGCGAGGACGGCTGCGAGCGGCTGGCCGAGCTGGCCCGCCCCTTCGGCCGCGCCGTCGTCGACGCCGGCCTGCTCGACATGGGCGCGGCGCTGAGGACCTCCACCGGTCAGCCGCCCGCTTGAGCCGTCTGCGCCGGCGGGCTGTCCCAGTCGAGGGGCACGCCGAAGGTCTCGTGCAGGCCGGCGCGGCCCGTGTCGGTGATGTGGACGACCCGCCGGGCCCGTCCCCGGCGTAGCCACTCCAGCGCGAACAGCCGGTCGGCCATGGCCGCGCCGAGCGCACCGGCGAGGTGGTGGCGGTTCTCGCCCCAGTCGACGCAGTACCGGATGGCCGGCCGCCGCCGGGAGAACTCCTCGACGTCGACCCCGAAGGCTTCCAGCTTGCCGAGGCCCGCCTGGGTGATCCGGTAACCGCCGCCGGCATGGGCCACGACGCCGTCGTCCACCAGCGCCGCGAGCAGGCGGGCGCGCGCGTTCGGCGTGTGGGGCATGGTCGCCGGGATCGCCGCCGCCGCCGGTCCGGTGCTCGGTGGCGTGCTGGTCTTCACCGTCGGCTGGCGGTGGGTGTTCTACGCCAACGTGCCCTTCGGCCTCCTGGGCTTCCTGCTGACCCTGAGGTACGTCCCGGCGCCCGCGGCGTCCGGCGGCCGGTCCGGGCTGGACATACCCGCCCAGGTGGCCGGCACGCTGGTGGCGCGCGGCGATCTCGTGACCGGCCTGCAGACTCATGTCGTCGTGGGCGGCGCCGCCTTCTTCGCCGCCGCCGCGCTCGCCGTGCTCACCGCCCGGCGGTGAGCGGTGCCGGCGGGCGGGTGGCGCGGCTGGAGACACCGCCGGTGCCGGTCAGTGCCGGTCCGGGCCGGGGCGTTTGGCGGCCAGGGCGATCACGTCCGCCAGGTCGTCCAGCTCCCCCGGGTCCTCCGTGAGCCGGGCGATCGCCAGGCGGATGTGCGGGCGACCCGGCCGTACCAGGTAGCGGCTGCCCGGAGCGGCCGAGATGCCGTGGGCCGCCAGCGTGACCAGGGCCTCCGGCTCGTCGTGGACCGGCACCCACAGCACGAGGCTGTCCCGCCCGCCCACCGTGACCCCGCGGGCCGTGAGGCGCCCGACGAGGGCGGCGCGGCGGCGGGCGTACGTCTCGCGGGCCCGCTCCACCGCCTCCCGCGCGTCCGGGTCCGCGAGCAGCCCGGCCAGGGTGTCCTGGAGGATCCGGCTGCTCCAGCCGGTGCCGTAGCTGCGCAGGACCCGGACCCGCTCCACCGCGTCGGCCGCCCCGCCGATGACGGCGAGCCGCAGGTCGGGGCCGTGTGACTTCGAGTACGAGCGCACCAGCACCGTACGGCCGGGCAGCCGCGCGCCGATGCTGTGCAGCGGCGCCACCGACAGGTCGCCGATCCCGTCGTCCTCGACGACCAGGGTGGTGGTGGGGGCGAGCAGTTCCGCCAGCTCGGCCGAGCGCTCCGCGGACACGGCGTGGCCGCACGGCGAGTGGCCGCGCGGCTGGTGGACGAAGGCCACCGGGCTGGCCCGCAGGGCTTCGGCGAGCGCGGCGGGGACGGGGCCGTCCTCGTCGCAGGCCACCGGGAGCACCTCGACGCCGATCAACTCCAGGATGTCGAGCAGCCGGGCGGCCGTCGGCTCCTCGATGGCGACGCGGTCTCCGGGCAGTGCGGTGGTCTGGAGGAGGAGCTGGAGCCCCTCGTAGCCGCCGCCGAGCGCGAGCCAGGACTGTGCGGGGAACGGCCAGGTGGGTTCGACCGCGGCCCGCAGCCGGGGCGTGATCGTCTCGCGGGTGTAGTCGTTGAGGCCGTCGGTGGCGGCCGCGGCGGCGAGCGCGGCGCCGAGGGGCGGCAGCAGCGTCCGGTCGGGGGCGGCGATGGCCAGGTCGATGGCGAGCCTGCCGCCGAAGTTCCCGATCCGCTCGTACCGGGCGGGGTGCTGCACGCCGGGCGGTCCGAGCACCACGGTCCCGCGCCGCCTGTCGGTGCTGATCATGCGGTGTTTGCGCAGCTCGCTCCAGGCTTCGGCGACGGTTCCCGGGCTGACGCCGAGCAGGCGGGCCAGTTGCCGAACCGTCGGCAGGCGCGCGCCGGGACGCAGCGCGCCCTCCCGGATCAGGTCGATCAGGGACGTGGCGACTCCGCGAGCGCTGGGCTCGCGGACCTGAGTCGCGAGCCAGCCGGGATCGATCTCCACAGAGCCTCCGTTTCGGACAAAACGTTGTTCAGGAACAAAGTGCATCTTGTACCACCAAAGTTCCCGAACATAAAGTACAGCGCAATGCAGCACGAAAGGGAGCATTGTGACTAAACCCCTCATCCGGCTCGCCCTGCGTGACTGGGACCACCTCGTGCCCGTGGTGACGGGCGCGGTCCGCCCCCGGGCGTTCGAGCTGGCCCTGGAGTCCAGGGACAGCACGCCGGACGTGCTGGCCGAGCCCGAGCTGGACGGCGGGGAGACGTCCTTCAGCAGGTACGTGCTCGGCCGGGCCCGGGGCGACGACCGGCTGGTCGGCCTGCCCGTGTTCGTGATGCGCGGCTTCCGGCAGCGGTGCGTGCTGGTGCGCCGCGACAGCGACGCCGGTGACCTCGCCGACCTCAAGGGTGCCCGCGTCGGCCTCACCGGCTGGCCCGACTCCGGCAACACCTGGACCCGGGCGCTGCTGCGGGAGGCCGGCGTCGGCCTGGGCGGCATCACGTGGACGGTCGGCGCCGTGGACGCCCCCGAGCCGGGCAAGGACCGGGTCGGCCAGGGCGCGCTGCCGGCCAACGTCGGCGTGACCGACGGCTCGCTCGCCGAGGACCTGGCCGCCGGCCGGATCGACGCCCTCATGACGCCGTTCATGCCCCGCGGCTTCTTCACGCCGCAGAGCCGGTTCCGTCACCTGCTGGCCGACCACCCGGCGGCCGAGCTGGACTACTACCGCCGCCACGGGTTCGTCCCCGGCATCCACCTGGTGACGATCAGGAGCGAGGTCGTCCGGCGGCACCCCTGGCTGCCGGAGGCCGTACAGGAGCTGTTCGAGGAGTCCAAGCGGCACTGGGTGGCGCGGCGGCGGCTGCTCGCCGACACCACCCCGTGGCTGCTGGCCGGCCTCAGCCGCACCAGCGAGGTGTTCGGCGAGGACTGGATGCCGTACGGCGCCGGCGCCAACGCCGCGATGACCGCGGCCTTCTGCGAGGAGCTGCACGCCCAGGGCATCGCCGCCTCCCCCATCGACCCGAAGGAGGTCTTCACCGCATGAAGGATCTGCGCGTGGCCGTCGGCCAGTTCGCCTCGGGCGAGGACTGGGAGGCCAATCTGAAGGCGTGCGCCGGCCTGCTCGACGAGGCCGTCGCCGGGAACGCCGACCTGCTCGTCCTGCCCGAGGGCGCGATGGCCCTGTTCGTGGACGACCCGGTACGGATCAGGCAGGCGGCGCAGCCGCTCGACGGCCCGTTCGTCACCGGCCTGGCCCAGCGGACCCGCGGCACCGCCACCACGGTCATCGTGGGCATGCACCAGCCCGCCGACGACGGCCGGGTGATCAACACGCTGGTCGCGCTGCGCGACGGCGAGATCGTCGCCACCTACCGCAAGCTGCACCTGTACGACGCGTTCGGCCGGCGCGAGTCCGACAACGTGCTCGCGAGCGACGACTCTCCCGTCGTCCTCGACTGCGCCGGCTGGAAGGTCGGCCTGATGACCTGCTACGACGTGCGCTTCCCCGAGATGGCCCGGCTCCTCGCCGACCAGGGCGCCCAGGTCGTGGCGCTGCCCGCCGCCTGGGTGCGCGGCCCCGCCAAGGAGTGGCACTGGGAGGTCATGGTCACCGCCCGCGCCCTGGAGAACACGTACTACGTGGCCGCCTCCGGCGAGTGCGGCCGCCGCAACATCGGCGCGAGCATGTTCGTCGACCCGCTCGGCGTCTGCCGGGCCCGGCTCGGCGACACGCCCGGCCTGCTGTGGGGCACGGCCTCGGCCGAGGACCTCGCGCAGGCCCGCCTCACCCTCCCCGTCCTCGCCAACCGGCGCTTCACCGTGAACCCCAGCCCGAGGAGCCTCGATGCGTAAGACGACCCCCGCCGTCGTGGCGACCGCCCTGCTGCTGGCCGGCTGCGGCGCCAACCCGCCGGAGAGCGAGGGCGCGGTCGGCGCCGCCTCCTCCGCCCCGGCCGCCGCCACCCACGCCAAGGACCAGGCCCTGTACGACCGCCTGCCCGACAAGGTGAAGACGGCGGGCAGGCTGGTCTCGGTCAACAACGGCTCCTTCCCCCCGTACGAGATCGCGGGCACCGACGGCAAGTCGCTGACCGGCGTGACCGCCGACCTGTCGGCGGAGCTGAGCGGGCTGCTCGGCGTCAAGATCGAGCACGTGACCGTGGACGGGCTGCCCAGCCTGCTCACCGGCATCAAGGCGGGCCGCTACGACCTGGCCCTCGGCCCGGTCGGCGACTTCCCCGAGCGCCAGGTCGCCAACGACTTCGTCGACTGGGTGCAGGAGTTCGTGGTCTTCGCCGTGCCGAAGGGCAACCCGCGCGGCATCCAGTCGATCGCCGACACGTGCGGGCTGCGGATCTCCGTCATGTCCGGCGGCTCCGCGGAGAAGGTGATCAAGGGCCAGTCCGCCACCTGCGTCAAGGACGGCAAGCAGAAGATCGAGGTGCAGTCGTACAAGGACCAGCCCACCTCGATCCTGGCGGTCCGCTCCAACCGCGCCGACGCGTTCTTCTCCTCCCAGGCCCCGCTGACGTACTTCACGCAGCAGTCGGGCGGCGAGCTGGAGCTGGCCGGGACCGGCAAGGCCAACGGCTTCGACGACCTCTACCAGGGAGCCGTCGTCGCCAAGGACTCCCCGCTGCGTGAGGTGGTCAAGGACGGCTTCCAGAAGCTGATCGACGACGGCACGTACGAGAAGGTCATGAAGAAGTGGGGCACCGGCGGCAACATGATCAAGCAGGCCGGCGTCAACCTGGCGGCGCAGTCGTGACGGCCGTCACCGAGCGGAGCTCGCCCCCGGAGGTCGACGTCGCGGGAGCCTCCCGCACGCGCCACCCGCTGCGCTGGGTGGCCTCGGCCGTGCTGCTGGTCCTGGCCGCGCAGCTCGTCAGCCTCCTCGTCACCAACCCCAACTTCCAGTGGGACGTGGTCGGCCGCTACCTGAACGCCCAGGTGATCGGCGCCGGCATCATGACGACCCTCTTCCTGACGGTCATCGCCATGGCCGTCGGCGTGGTCGGCGGGGTGCTCGTCGCGATGGGCCGGCTGTCGCACAACCCGGTCGCGCGGCTGGTCTCCGGGCTGTACGTGTGGTTCTTCCGGGGCACGCCCGTGCTGGTGCAACTCGTGCTCTGGTACAACCTGTCGGCCCTGATGCCGCGGATCTCGTTCGGAGTGCCGTTCGGGCCGGAGTTCCTGACGGCCGACACCAACCAGCTGATCACGCCGCTGCTGGCCGCCGTCCTGGGCCTCGGGCTGAACGAGGCCGCGTACATGGCGGAGATCATCCGCGGCGGGCTGCTGTCGGTGGACCCCGGCCAGTCGGAGGCCGCGTCGGCGCTCGGCATGAGCCGGGGGCGCACGTTCCGGCGGATCGTCATGCCGCAGGCGATGCGGTTCATCGTGCCGCCGACCGGCAGCCAGGTCATCAGCATGCTGAAGGCCACCTCGCTGGTCAGCGTCATCGCCCTGGCCGACCTGCTCTACACCGTGCAGGCCATCTACAACCGCACTTTCCAGACCATCCCGCTGCTGATCGTCGCGTGCGTCTGGTACCTCGTGATCACGTCCGTCCTGTACGTCGGGCAGTCGTTCATCGAGCGGCACTACGCGCGCGGCGCCACCCGCAACGCCCCGCAGAGCTTCTGGAACTTCCTGCTGCTGCGCCGACGGCGCCCGGCCGCCGCCCCGACCCGCGAGGAGACGCCGTCATGAGCATGCCCATGGTCCACGCGCGGGCCGTCCGCAAGAGCTTCGGCCACCTGGAGGTGCTCAAGGGCATCGACCTGACCGTCGGGCGGGGCGAGGTCGTCGTCATCCTGGGGCCGTCGGGGTCCGGCAAGTCGACGTTCCTGCGCTGCGTGAACCACCTGGAGACGATCGACGGCGGCGCCATCCACGTCGACGGGGAGCTGATCGGATTCTCCGCCTCCGGCGGCCGGGTCCACCACCTGCGCGACCGCGACATCACCCGCCAGCGCAGGGAGATCGGCATGGTCTTCCAGCAGTTCAACCTGTTCCCGCACTTCACGGTGGTACAGAACGTCATGGAGGCGCCCGTCGGGGTGCGCCGCGAGTCCCGCGCCAAGGCCCGTGCCCGCGCCGCGGCCCTGCTGGAGCGGGTCGGGCTGAGCGACAAGGCGGGCAGCTACCCCCGGCAGCTCTCCGGCGGCCAGCAGCAGCGCGTCGCCATCGCCCGCGCGCTGGCCATGGAGCCCAAGCTCATGCTGTTCGACGAGCCGACCAGCGCGCTCGACCCCGAGCTGGTGGGCGAGGTGCTCGCCACCATGAAGGACCTGGCCCACGACGGGCTCACCATGCTCGTCGTCACGCACGAGGTCGGGTTCGCGCGGGAGGTGGCGGACCGGGTGGTCTTCATGGACGGCGGCGTCGTCGTGGAGTCGGGGCCGCCCGCCGAGGTGCTGGACAACCCGAGCAACCCCCGCACCCGCGCCTTCCTCAGCAAGGTCCTCTGACCGGCGCTCACACGGGATGTGTCGCTCACAGGGGATGTGTGAGGAGGCGGCGGCCCTCGTCGCGGAAGCCGCGCTTGCCGTAGTAGGCGAACAGGTGGCTCACGTCCAGGCCGTTGGGGGCGACGACGATCTCGACCGCCGCGCATCCCTGTCCGGCAGCCCAGCGCAGGCTGTCGTCGATGAGCCGCTCCGCCTCGCCCCGCCGGCGCGCCTCCGGGACGACGTACAGGTCCTCGAGCTCGGCGATCAGCCCCGACTCCAGCCCGAAGGAGGTCGTGGTGATCGCGAACGCGACGACGCGGCCCTCCGCCTCGCTCACCGCGACGCGGGCGGCGGGCGAGGCGACCAGGTGGGCCAGGTTGGCGCGCAGGTCGTCGCGCGAGGTGGTGAAGCCGTCCTCCGCGTAGAAGGCGACAGCCAGGGAAAGCAGGTCGGGCAGGTCGCCGGGGCCGGCGGTGCGGATGGCCATGGGGTCCATGATGGCCGTCCGCCGGGCGCGCGTACCATCCTTTTCTCCCGGTACGACTGGTTTCTCCACGTACGGCTAACCGGTGCGGGGGTGCAGGTGGCGGGCGACGCCGGCGACGCACGCCGTGATCGCCGCCAGGAGGGCCGTCGCGCCTTCGACGCCGACGCCCGCGCGCAACAGCACCACCACCGCCCCCGACACGATGACGACGACCATGGGTGTCCTTTCGTCAAGCCCGACTCCTGCGCAACGAGCTCGGCCCGCACATGCGCCAAATATCTGTGGAACGGGCACTTCTGGTCCCCCTCCTACTTCGCCGCCTCCTACGGCGACGCCCCACTGTCGATCATCAAGGAGTACATCGAAAACCAGAAACGGCCGGACTGATCCACTCACATGAACCGGCCGTCACAGCACCACTCGGACCTGGAAGCCCTCCCACGCTGTCGTTCCCTCCCGGGCGTGAACGCCTGAGGTTCCACACCAGATCCCGCTGAAGCGAGGTGGGTCAGAGCGTCGGAGGGTGGCCGGCGGCGGTCTGCTCGTCGGCCCAGAACTCGATCAGCTCCTCGGCCGTCAGCCGGTCGGCGGGGCGGCCGGGAGGCGTGCGGCCCGTGGCCAGCGCCCAGGTCGTCACCAGAAGGATGAGGAGCTGGTCGTCGTCGTGGGCCCACGGCCACGGCGGACGGCCCGGCCGCCGGTCACCGGTGACGCGCAGGAAGGTGTGCGGAGCGGCGGCGGCGCACGGCATGAGCTCTCGTCTCCATGGTCGGCGATCGGGATGCGGCCAACGATGCCGAGGAGAACGGCTCGGGTGCCACCGGTCCAAACGCCTCCGGACAACTCCGGAGCAAATACCGCTGTATCCGGACAAAAGGCTATATAAAAGCGAAGAATGAGCGGCGCTCATCATCCGGGATCGTCCGGAACCGTCCGGAAGCATTCGCCGCCGTGCGGGCGCGTCCGGCTGCGTGCGGAAGTGTGCGGCAACAGACGAGCTCTCACACGGCAAAGTCACCGGTTGATCCCGGACAATCGGAAATCTCGGATCTGGCCGTGCTTGTGCGTCCAGCGGTGCCAGGATGACTCCTGTTATCCGCCGTTTATCAAAGATCACTCATTTTCGGCTGGGGCGATGACCGAACTACCTCGCGACGGGGTGCCGTGCCCCTTCGTCATGCGGCTCAGGGAATTGCACGCGCTGGCCGGATACCCGGCGCTGTCGGAGCTGTGCCGGTTGTCACGCTCCAACGGACCGCACCTGGAGCTGCGCAAGAGCACCGTGTCCGACGTCCTCACCGGCAAGCGGAAGCGGGTGCCGAAGTGGCCGTTCGTGTACGCGTTCGTCACGGCCTGCGCCGCCGCGGCCCGGCAGGCGGGTCTGGACGTGGGCGGCATGGGCGACGTCCAGGCGTGGAACGAGCACTGGCGGGCCGCGCAGGACGCCGGCGGGGCCGCCGCCGCGCTCACCCCTCTCCCCGCGCTGAGCGGAGCCACCGCGCTCGCCGTCGCCCCACCCGCCACCACCATGTTGCCTCCGCCCCGCGGACCGTCGCGGAGCACGAGACCCGAGCGATGACCGAGTACGCGGCCCGGGCGGTCGCCGCGTACGCGGACCAGCCGGTGGCGCAGGTGCCCTAGCAGGGGCCGGACCCGGTGGAGCCCGTGTCCGAGGAGGACCGGGAGCTGCTGCGGATCTACGGCAGGACCGGCCTGCGCCTGCTGCGCCGGAGCGACCCCGGCGACGGGCTGGACTGCATGCGGCTGGCCGTGGTCACGCTGCTGAGGAACCAGCCGGACGTGGCGCGCGACTGGCTGCGCCGGGCGGGCGACGCCGGCAGGCACGAGGCCACCGAGCTGTTCAACCATCCCCGCCCCCAGGAGCGCGCCGCCGGGCACGCCTATCTCCACGGCGTCGGCTACCAGGAAGCCGACCCTCCCCGGCCGAGCTGCGCGATGTTCTTCTTCCGGCTGGCGGCCGACCGGGGCCACGCCGGAGCCGCGTACCGGCTCGCCAGCGCGCACCGCGCCAAGCGGGAGGACACGGAGGCCGAGAAGTGGCTGCGGCGCGCCGCCGACGCCGGGCATCCCCTCGCGGCCTCCGTGCTGGCGGGCGCCCACACGCCCTCGGGCGCGATCGACGCGGCCCTCCTCGCCGAGCTCCTCGACGGGATGCCGGCAGAGTAGTGATTCACCGGATTTCGGGTGATTTCGGGAACGGACAGCGAGCGGGAGAAGCCCCCGAAAGGCGGTCACGGACCGCTGACAGCCTGTTCACGAACCGGGAGAAACATGGTCCTCTTGCTGGCCATACGTAGATCTCCCGATGCGGTCGCATGCCTGATCTGTTTACTGTCTGCCGCGTCGAGCGGCGTCCGAGCAAGGTGGCTACATGCGCGCTTTATCCATGTTCGTCTCCACCGTCTTAGTGGTCACGACCTTTACCGGTCCCGCCGCTGGAGCGGTCCGGGCCAAACCGGCGGCCGGCACCTCGGATGTCGCCTACCGGCGGTCCGACTTCTCCACCGGCGCCCCCGAGGGGACCGCCGGCGACGGCGACGGCCTGTCCTTCGCCTCCGCGGCCGGCACCACCTCCTACACCGACGCGCTCGGCACCAGGACGTGGGAGTACGCCCGCTGGACCGGCCCCGAGGAGCAGGTCGGCTTCCCCGCCACCGAGCTGATCGCCTCCTGGACCGCCGACATCCCGGCCGGGAGCTGGATGCAGGTCGAGGCGCGTGCCCGCAACGCCGCGGGGCTGACCAAGTGGTACGTGCTCGGCCGCTGGGCGTACGGAGAGGACGCCATCCGCCGCACCTCGGTGCCCGGCCAGGGCGACGCCGACGCCACCGTCTCCGTCGACACGCTGGTCGCCGCGGCCGGCCGCCAGATCAACGCCTACCAGCTCCGCCTCACCCTCTACCGGACGCCCGGCTCCGGCCTCACGCCCCGGGTGCGCACGCTCGGCGCGATGGCCTCCAACGTGCCCGAGCGCAAGACCGTGCCCGCCAGCCCGGCCGGCGGCGCGTGGGGCGTCGAGCTGCCCGTGCCGCGCCGCTCGCAGAACGTCCACGAGGGCCACTACCCCGAATGGGACGGCGGCGGCCAGGCGTGGTGCAGCCCCACCTCGACCACGATGGTCCTCGGCTACTGGGGCCAGGGGCCGAGCGCCGCGGACACCGCCTGGGTGGACCCCTCGGATCCCGACCCCGAGGTGGACTACGCCGCGCGCTACAGCTACGACCACGCCTACCAGGGGGCGGGCAACTGGCCGTTCAACACCGCCTACGCGGGGCGGTACGGCATGGACGGGTTCGTGACGCGGCTGCGGTCACTCACGGAGCTGGAACGGTTCATCTCCGCGGGCATCCCGGTGATCACGTCGCAGTCGTTCAAGAAGGGCGAGCTGCCGGGCGCGGGCTACGGGACCAACGGGCACATCATGGTGGTCGTCGGCTTCACCTCCACCGGTGACGTGATCGCCAACGACCCGGCGTCGTCCGGCAACGACGCGGTGCGCCGGGTGTACCCGCGGGCCGCCTGCCGGTTGAGCACGCTCTGCCGGTGGCTCGCCAGGGTGTGCTCGGCGGTGCCCTTGCGGAGCGTCGCCAACTGCCTGGTGACGACGGCGA
>NZ_JBEXDT010000144.1:0-14495 GCF_040605905.1 Nonomuraea sp. NPDC005501
CCAGGTGGTAGGCGTGGCCGGCGATGTTCCAGTGCCAGATCTGGTAGGTGGCAGATGAGGCCGGCACCGGCGCCCCGGACATCAGGACGACGGCCACGCAAAGGCTGCGCACAAGATTCACAGTGGCACCTTACGCATACTCGCGAGGGCTCGCTGGCCGGGATGCCCGCGCGGGCGCAGCGCGCTCGACCGGCCGCACTGACCCTGCGTCCCGGCCGGCGTGTCGCCATTGCTGGGGAAGCCGGTTTCGTCACACCTCTCCTCGGTGGAGGACAGACCGTTCTGTATCCTCGCGGAGGTACAGTGACCGCTCTGTTACCGTCAACACATGCCGTCGAAGCGCCCCGCAGCCTCAGTTTCTTCGCCCGTTCGTTCGGTGCAGAGGGCGCCTGACGGCACGCCCGCACGCCGGCGGCTGCTGCGGGCCGCAGCCAGGCTGTTCTACAGCGAAGGCATCCAGTCGGTCGGAGTCGACCGGCTCGTGGCGGAGGCGGAGGTGACCAAGGCGACCTTCTACCGCCACTTCCCGAGCAAGGACGACCTCGTCCGGGCCTACATCCAGGAACGCCATCAGGAGGCCCGCGCCACCGCCGACACCTTGATCGAGCAGGTCAGTGACCCCTCGAACGTCATCGCCGCGCTCGCCACTCAGGTCAGCTACCAGGTGTGCACTCCGGACTTCCGCGGATGCGCCTTCATCGGCGCCGCCGTCGAGTACCCCGACCCCGCTCATCCGGTCCGCCTTGCCGTGGCAGAGCATCGGCGCTGGTTCCGCACCCTCCTGACCCGGCTGCTGAGCGAGACCGGCCATCCACAGCCCGAAGCGGCAGCACAGACGCTCGTCCTGCTGCGCGACGGCGCGATGATGGGCGGCTACCTCGACGACCCCGCCGCGACGACAGCAGCCCTCCGTACCGCCATCGACCACCTGCTTCTCGCCGACCGCTGAGGCCGCGGCCTTCTTCCGGGCCCGCGGTCCCCATCGGTGTCGCCGCGGACGACAAGCGTCACTCCGTACGGGGAACGACGTCCTGAAGGGCGAGGCGCGGGCCGGACGCGAGGACACGGGCACCCTCGAAGGAGCCCGCGTCCGTCACGCCACCCGAGGACACCCGCGTTCCCGCGCAGGTCAGGAGAGGAGACCACCTCCCCGCGCAGGTCAGGTGAGCAGAGCGCGTCCCCGTGGGGGCCGCTACTCCTCCCGGGGGGCGGAGCCGTTCGGCGCGGGAGGTCCGTCGGCCACCACCGAGGCGTCCAGGGCCACGGAGCCTTCCAGGGGGACCGAGCCGTCGGGAGCCACCGCCGCGGCCGAGGCCGCCGTCACCAGGCCGGTCGCGCCCAGGGCGCCGCCGACCGCGCCGATCGTGTGCGTGAGGCGGACGCCCGAGCCGTCGCGGCGGCCGACCTCTTCGGGCAGCGGGACGGGCTTGCCCGACGACGACACCGCCTTGGCGGGCGCGGGACCGGCCCAGGCCAGCAGCAGCACGTCCTCGCCCTTCAGGAACCGCTGCGCCCGCACGCCGCCCGTGGCCCGCCCCTTGGCGGGGAACTCGGCGTAGTCGGACACCTTGCCGCCGCCCACCTGGGTGCCGGGCAGGGCGGTGGACGACCCGGCGACGGTCACGACCTGGGAGGGACGCTCCGCGTCCACCACGCCGAACCAGATCACCCGGGCCGCCCCGTCGAGCCGGATGCCGGCCATGCCGCCCGCGGGCCGTCCCTGCGGGCGCACCAGCGACGCCTGGAAGCGCAGGAGCTGCGCGTCGGAGGTGATGAACACGAGGTCGTGGTCCTCCGACTCCAGCTCGGCCGCGCCCACCACGGTGTCGCCCTCCTTCAGGGTGATCACCTCGAAGTCGTCGCGGTTGGCCGGATAGTCGGGCACCACCCGCTTGACGACGCCCTGCGCGGTGCCGAGCGCCAGGCCCGGCCCGTCGGGGTCGAGCGCGCCGAGGCCGACCACCGTCTCGTCGGGGCCGAGCGTCACGAAGTCGGACACCGGATGGCCGCCGGACAGCGACGGCGGCGAGGCCGTGGGCGGCAGGATGGGCAGGTCGACGACCTGGACCCGGATGAGCCGGCCCAGCGACGTCACGAGCCCGATCTCGCCCCGGGCGGACGTGCGCACGACCGACACCAGGACGTCGTGGGAGGCCCGCTCGCCCTCCTCCGCCAGCGGCGAGGCGTCGGTGGTGCGGGCCAGCAGGCCGGTGGACGACAGCAGCGCCAGGCACGGCTCGTCGGCCACCTGCAGCTCCACCGTGGCGGTGCGCGGGGTGCCGGACGACTCCAGCAGCACGGTGCGGCGCGGCGTGCCGTACTTCTTGGCCACGTCGGCCAGCTCGGCCGAGACCACCTGGCGCAGCCGCGTCTCCGACGACAGGATGCCGGTCAGCTCGGCGATCTCCTCGGTCAGTGTCTCCTTCTCGCGGTCCAGCTCCAGCTTGTCGTAGCGGGTCAGGCGGCGCAGCGGCGTGTCGAGGATGTACGCGGCCTGGATGTCGGTCAGGTCGAAGACCTCCATGAGGCGGCTGCGCGCCTGCGCGGAGTCGTCGGAGGAGCGGATGACCTGGATGACCTCGTCGATGTTGAGCAGCGCGACGATCAGGCCGTCGACCAGGTGCAGGCGCTCCTCACGCTTGCGGCGGCGGAACTCGGAGCGGCGGCGCACGACCTCCAGGCGGTGGTCGACGTAGACGCTCAGCAGCTGGCGCAGGCCGAGGGTGCGCGGCTCGCCGTCGACGAGGGCGACGTTGTTGATGCCGAACGTCTCCTCCATCGGCGTGAGCCGGTAGAGCTCCTCCAGCACCGCCTCGGGGATGAAGCCGTTCTTGACCTCGATGACCAGGCGCAGGCCCTTGTGCCGGTCGGTGAGGTCCTTGAGGTCGGCGATGCCCTGGAGCTTCTTGGCGTTGACCAGCTCCTTGATCTTGGCGACGACGCGCTCGGGGCCGACGTTGTACGGCAGCTCGGTGACGACGATGCCCTTGCGGCGCGGGGTGATCTGCTCGACCACGCACTTGGCGCGCATGCGGAACGTGCCGCGGCCGCTCTCGTAGGCGTCGCGGATGCCCTGCAGGCCGATGATCATGCCGCCCGTCGGCAGGTCGGGACCCGGCACGAAGCGCATGAGGTCGTCGAGCGTCGCGTCCGGCTTCTTGATCAGGTGGCGGGCGGCGGCCACGACCTCGACGAGGTTGTGCGGCGCCATGTTGGTGGCCATGCCGACGGCGATGCCGGTGGTGCCGTTGACCAGCAGGTTGGGGAACGCCGACGGCATGACCGTGGGCTCGGTCTCCTGGCCGTCGTAGTTGGGCTTGAAGTCGACCGTGTCCTCGTCGAGCGACTCGACCATGAGCATCGCGGCCGGCGCGAGGCGGGCCTCGGTGTAACGCATGGCGGCCGGCATGTCGTCGGGGGAGCCGAAGTTGCCGTGGCCGTCCACCAGGGGCAGGCGCATGGAGAACGGCTGCGCCAGCCGGACGACCGCGTCGTAGATCGCGGTGTCGCCGTGCGGGTGGAGCTTGCCCATGACGTCGCCGACGACGCGCGAGGACTTGACGTGCCCGCGGTCGGGGCGCAGGCCCATCTCGCTCATCGAGTAGAGGATGCGCCGCTGCACCGGCTTGAGGCCGTCGCGGGCGTCGGGCAGCGCCCGCTGGTAGATGACCGAGTAGGCGTACTCGAGGAAGCTGGTGCGCATCTCCGAGGACACGTCGATGTCGACGATCCGCTCCTCGAAGTCCTCAGGCGGGGGTGCAGTCGTGCGTCGGGCCATCTTGTGCTGCGCGGCTACCTCGGCCGTCGCGCCGAGGGGGGAGCGCATCCTCCTTCTGTCCTTGTGCTGTAACCGTAGCCGTCGGCTCGATGGAGAAGGGCCGGATCGGCGGGTGCGGTGCCGGCGCGGGGCGCCCTGGTCGCGGTGCGATGACGGCCAGGGGTCCGTGCGGCGGTGCGTGCGGTGGGGGCAAGGGCGTGGTGCGCCCCTGGAGATGATGGCACAGGCGCCTCCCCGCGCCGGTTGGCTGAAGCTTGCCGATGCCAGGCATCGTACCAACACCCGGACGGCTTTTAGCATGCGTGTTCGAGTGCCGCCCGGCGGAGATCGTGTGCTTGACCAAGCAATTGCTTGGGCGTTACGTTCCGGAAAGGGATACTCCTCGTCTCCGGAGGCGTACATGATCGAGTTTCATCCCGTCACCAGGCACATCGGCGCCGAGGTGACCGGCGTGGACCTGCGCAAGCCGTTGTCCCAGGAGGAGGTCGCGACCCTCCGCGAGGGCTGGCTCAGGCACCTGGTGCTGTTCTTCCGCGACCAGCCCATCGACGACGAGCAGCATCTGCAGTTCGCGCTGAACTTCGGCACGCTCAACCACCCCGCCTTCAAGAAGGACAGCGCCAGCCCCATCCACGTCCTCGACCAGACCGACCCCAAGGGCGAGGGCGGCGACGAGTGGCACAGCGACAACACCTTCGAGCCGACTCCGCCCATGGGCTCGCTCCTGCGCTGCGTCCAGCTCCCCAGCGTCGGCGGCGACACGCTGTGGGCGAACACCTACCTGGCCTACGAGACGCTCTCGCCCTCGCTCCAGCGCCTGTGCGACGAGCTGACGGCGGTGCACGACATCACGATGTCGATGAAGAAGGCCATCTCCAAGGGTCACCCGTTCGACCTGGAGGAGATCCAGGCCAAGTGGCCGCCGATCGAGCGGCCCGTCGTGCGCGTCCACGCCGAGACCGGCCGCAAGGCGCTGTTCGTCAACCGCTCCTCCACCACGCGCCTGGTCGGCCTCACCGACCGCGAGAACGAGGCCCTGCTGCCGCTGCTGCTGGACCACATCCGCTCACCCGAGTACCAGGTGCGGCTGCGCTGGCGCCCCGGCACGCTGGCGTTCTGGGACAACCGGCCCACCCAGCACTACGCGGTGGCCGACTACACGGAGCGCCGGCGGATGCACCGGGTGACCGTCAACGCCTTCCCGGAGCACGCCGACAAGTGACCGCGGCCGGGAGCAGGGCCGGGGCCGGGAACGAAAACGTCGGGGAAACCTGGTAACAAGGAGCACATGACTGAAGCCCCCGACGCGGCGATGCTGCGCGAAGAGGCGGAGGGGCGCCTGCGCGCGCTCGCAGGCGAGCACGCCAGGCTCCGCGACGACCAGTGGGCCGCCATCGAGGCGCTCGTCGTCGACCGGCGGCGGGTCCTCGTGGTCCAGCGCACCGGCTGGGGCAAGTCGGCCGTCTACTTCGTCGCGACGGCCCTGCTGCGCGAGCTGGGCGAGGGCCCGACCGTCATCGTCTCGCCCCTGCTCGCTCTCATGCGCAACCAGATCGCCGCCGCCGAGCGGGCCGGCATCAGGGCCGCCACCGTCAACTCCGCCAACCCCGAGGCGTGGGAAGAGATCTACGGCCAGGTCGCCGACGGCATGGTCGACGTGCTGCTGGTCAGTCCCGAGCGGCTCAACAACCCCGACTTCCGCGACAACGTGCTGCCCGAGCTGGCCGAGAGCGCCGGTCTCGTCGTCGTGGACGAGGCCCACTGCATCTCCGACTGGGGACACGACTTCCGGCCCGACTACCGCCGCCTCGCCACGCTGTTCGAGGAGCTGCCGCCGGGCGTGCCCGTCCTCGCCACCACCGCCACGGCCAACGCCCGCGTCACCCGCGACGTCGCCGAGCAGCTCGGCGAGGACACGCTGGTGCTGCGCGGGCCGCTGGAGCGCGAGAGCCTCCACCTGGGCGTCGTGCGCCTGCCCACGGCCGAGCAGCGGCTCGCCTGGCTGGCGCAGACGCTGCGCGAGCTGCCCGGCTCCGGCATCGTCTACACCCTGACCGTCGCCGCCGCCCAGGAGATCGCCGACTACCTGCGCGAGCAGGGTCACGAGGTGGCCGCCTACTCCGGCCAGACCGACCCGGCCGAGCGGCTGGAGGCCGAGGAGGCCCTGCTCGGCAACAAGATCAAGGCCCTGGTCGCCACCAGCGCGCTCGGCATGGGCTTCGACAAGCCCGACCTCGGGTTCGTCGTGCACGTCGGCGCCCCGCAGTCGCCCGTCGCCTACTACCAGCAGGTCGGCCGCGCCGGCCGCGGCGTCGAGCGGGCCGAGGTGATCCTGCTGCCCGGCTCCGAGGACCGCGACATCTGGGCCTACTTCACCTCGCTCGCCTTCCCGCCCGAGCCGGTCGTGCGGGCCACGCTGGCCGCGCTGGAGGAGCGCGGCACGCTGTCCACGCCCGCCCTGGAGACCATCGTCGACCTGAGCCGCAGCCGGCTGGAGATGATGCTCAAGGTCCTCGACGTCGACGGCGCCGTCCGCCGGGTCAAGGGCGGCTGGGAGGCGACCGGCGAGCCGTGGGGGTACGACGCGGAGCGCTACTCCCGCATCGCCGCCGAGCGCCGCGCCGAGCAGGAGGCCATGCTCGGCTACCTCACGACGACCGAGTGCCGCGAGCAGTACCTGCGCCGCCTCCTCGACGACGACACCGCCACCCCCTGCGGCCGCTGCGACAACTGCACCGGCCGGCACCGCTCGGCCGAGATCGCCGCGCCGGCCGTCGAGACCGCCCGCGAGCGGCTGGCCAGGCCGGGCGTCACGGTGGAGGCGCGCCGGCAGTGGCCGACCGGCCTCGACGACCTGTCCGGCCGCATCAAGCCTGACCTCGGCGCCGAGCCGGGCCGGGCGCTCGGGCGGCTCACCGACATCGGCTGGGGCAACCGCCTGCGCGAGCTGCTGGGCGGCCCCGACGGGCCGCTGCCCGACGACATGTTCCGGGCCGTGACGCAGGTGCTGGCCGCGTGGGACTGGCGGGAGCGGCCGGTGGGGGTGGTCAGCGTGCCGTCCGCGAGCAGGCCACTGCTGGTGCGGGGGTTCGCCGAGCGGCTCGCCCAGGTGGGCCGGCTGGCCTACCTCGGCGAGCTGGGCTACCGCTCGGGCTCGCCCGGCCGCCAGTTCAACAGCGCCCAGCGTGTACGCGCGATCCGGGCGACGCTGGCCATGCCCCGTGAGGTGGGCGCGGCGGTGGCCCAGTGCGGCGGCCCGGTGCTGCTGGTGGACGACCGGGTCGACACCGGCTGGACGATGACGCTCGGCGCGGCCCTCGTCCGTCACGCGGGCGCCCCGGCCGTCCTGCCGCTGGCCCTGGCCACCACCTCCTAGATGCGGGGGGCCGGCGTCGCGACCGCCGGCCGTACCGGGGGCTCCTCGCGCGGGCCCTCGGTGCTCACCCGGCGCCCGAGCCACGACCCGTCCGCGTACTCGCCCGCGAGGCGCGGCTGCTCGCCCACCGGGCCGGCCTCCGGCACGCGGGCGCCACGCACGGTTGCGCGCCCACCGCACCGGCCTCCGGCACGCGGGTGGTGCGGAATTTCGCGCCTGACAGAGGATGCTGGCGAGAGATCGCCTGCCGACGACGGCGGACCGCGCTAGAGGCGCGGACGGGCTCCCAGGTACGTGATCGCCTTGGCGGCCAGGCGGCAGCCCGCGGCCAGCGACTCGGCCGGCGGCTTGCCCTCCAGCCACGACGGCAGGAACCCGGCGCTGAACGCGTCACCCGCGCCGGTGCCGTCGATGATGCGGTCGACCGGGTCGGCGGCCGCGTGGACCGGGTCGGGACGGCCGTTGCCGAACCACAGCGCCCCGTCGTCGTTCATCTTGATGACGACCTCGGGGAACCAGGCCGTCAGCACCTTCGCCGCGGCCTCCGGATCGTCGCGGCCGGTCAGCACCTTGGCCTGCTCGGTGTTGGCGAACAGCAGCTTGGCGCCGCTCGTCCACTCCAGGAACGGCTCCGCGCCCGTGCGCTCCAGCGGCGCCGAGGAGGCGCAGTCGACCGAGATCGACATGCCCGAGTGGTGCGCCATGTCGAGCGCCGCGAGGCCCGCGTCGCGGGAGCCCTCGTTGATCAGCGTGTAGCCCGACAGATGCAGGTGGCCGCCGCCGTTGAACAGGTCGCGCGGCAGGTCCTCGGGGGACAGCGCGGCGTTGGCGCCGGGGTCGGACAGCATCGTGCGCTCGCCCTTGTGCGTGACGAGCACCACGCAGGTGCCGGTCGGCCGCTCGGGGTCCATGACCAGCCGCGCGTCCACGCCGTAGCCCATGAGCTCCATGTCGCGGTTGCGCCCGGTGATGTCGGCGCCGCGGCGGCCGATGAACGCCACCTCGGCACCCTCGACCGCGAGCCACGAGGCGATGTTGGCCCCGGAGCCGCCACCGTGCATGGTCACGATCGCCGGGGTGTCGCTCGCCCTGGCGAGCGCATAACGGGCGCGAGCGACCGCGTCGGTCATGAGATCGCCCACCACGACGACCCGCGTCATGATGTCACCACCTTGCTGCCTTCAGAACGAGCCGGCCACGGCAAAACTTCACCGCAAAACTAACAGCTTCCGGGCGGCCCGTGGGGCGGTCCTCGAACACCGGTCCGCAGTCGATGCACAAGCGTTGCGAACAGGCCCTGAGGTCCTGCGACCCCGGACACGGGATTACCCTCGGGACTGTGCAGGCTCAGTACCCCGCCCATTGGGAGGCCGATGTCGTCCTCGCCGACGGCGGCACGGCCCACGTCCGCCCGATCAGGCCCGCCGACGCCGACCGGCTGCGCGCCTTCTACTCCCGCCTCTCCGACGAGTCGATCTACTTCCGCTTCTTCGGGCCGCGCCCCCGGCTGTCGGACAAGGAGGTGGCCTGGTTCACCACCGTCGACTACGTGGACCGGGTCGCGCTGATCGCCACCATCGGCGCCGAGATGGTGGCCGTCATCCGCTACGACCGGATCGAGCCGGGCGAGGCCGAGGTGGCGTTCCTGGTCGAGGACGCCCATCAGGGCCGCGGGGTCGCCTCGGTGCTGCTGGAGCACCTGGCCGCCACCGCCCGCGAGCGCGGCATCGGCCGGTTCGTCGCCGACGTGCTGCCCGCGAACATGAAGATGATGGGCGTGCTGCGCCAGGCCGGCTACACCGGGGAGAGCAGCTTCGCCGACGGCGTGGTCCGCATGACCCTCGACCTCACCCCCACCGAGACCTCGGCCGAGGTGACGGCCTCGCGCGAGCACCGGGCCGAGTCCCGCTCGATCGCCCGGCTGCTCACGCCCGGCTCCGTGGCGGTGATCGGCGCCTCCCGCGAGCCGGGCGGCGTCGGCCAGGCCGTGCTGCGCAACCTGCTGGCCGCCGACTTCACCGGCCCCGTCTACCCGGTCCACCGCGAGGTGCGGGCCGTGGCCGGGGTGCGCGCCTACCCGAGCGTGTCCGCCATCGACGACGACGTGGACCTCGCCGTGGTCGCCGTACCCGCCGAGAGCGTGGCCGACGTGGTCAAGGAGTGCGCGGAGAAGGGCGTCCACGGGCTCGTCGTGGTGTCGTCCGGGTTCGGCGAGACCGGCGAGGAGGGCCGGGGCCGCCAGGACGAGCTGGCGCGCATCGCCCGCTCCTACGGCCTGCGCGTGGTCGGCCCCAACTGCCTGGGCATCGCCAACACCGACCCGGCCGTGCGCCTCAACGCCACGCTCGCGGCCACCGTGCCCGGGCGGGGCCGGGTGGGGTTCTTCAGCCAGTCGGGCGCGCTCGGCACCGCCCTGCTCCAGCGGGTGGCGCAGCGCGGCATGGGCATCTCGTCGTTCGTCTCGGCGGGCAACCGGGCCGACGTGTCCGGCAACGACCTGCTCCAGTACTGGGAGGAGGATGCCGCGACCGAGGTGATCCTGCTCTACCTGGAGTCCCTGGGCAACCCGCGCAAGTTCACCCGGCTGGCGCGGCGGATCTCGCGCAGCAAGCCGATCGTGGTGGTCAAGAGCGGCGGCACGCCGGCCGGGCACTCGGCGCGCGAGCTGCGGCTGCCCGACTCGGCGATCAGCTCGCTGTTCGAGCAGGCCGGCCTGATCCGGGTGGACGACCTCATCCAGCTGTTCGACGTGGGGCAGCTCCTGGCCTACCAGCCGCTGCCCGCCGGGCCGCGCGTCGGCCTGGTCACCAACTCCGACGCGCTGGGGCTGCTGGCCGCCGACGCGTGCGTCGCCGCCGGACTGTCGCCCCGGCCGCCCGCGAACCTGGGCGCCACGGCCGGTGCCGCGGAGTTCGGCGAGGCGCTGGCGGGCCAGCTCGCCTCGTCCGACGTGGACGCCGCCGTCGTCATCTACATGCCGCCGATCCCGGGCGCGGGGGAGGAGGTGGCGGCCGAGCTGTTGCGGGTCTCCGAGGGGTCCGGGAAGCCGGTGCTGGCCACGTTCGAGGGGCATCTCGGGATGCACCCGGCGCTCTGGGCCGGGGCCGTGCCGTCGCGCGGCTCCATCCCGTCGTACGCGGCGCCGGAGGAGGCGGTGCGGGCCCTGGCCCACGTCGTGCGGTACGCCACCTGGCGGGCCCGGCCGGTGACGCCCCCGCCGGAGCTCGACGTCGACACGGGCCGCGCCCGCGACCTCGTCGTGCGCGCCCTCACCCCGCCGCCCGCCGAGGACGGGGCGCCGGTCGAGGTGGACGCCGCCGAGCTGCTGTCCTGTTACGGCCTCGACGTGTGGCCCGCCGAGGTGGTGCGCTCACCGGACGAGGCGGCCGAGGCCGCCGGGCGGCTGGGCTGGCCGGTGGTGCTCAAGGTCGCCGACCCCGACGCCTCCCGCAGGGCCGGCACCGTACGGCTCGGCCTGGGCAACCCCGACGCCGTGCGGCACGCGTACACCGAGTTCGCCGGCCGCCTCGGTGAGGGCACGGAGCTGGCCGTGCAGCGCATGGCGCCCCAGCCCGCCGTGCCGACCGTGGTGGGCGTCGTCGAGGACCAGGCGTTCGGGCCGGTCGTGTCGTTCGGGCTGGGCGAGGTGACCGCGCGGCTCCTGCTCGACCAGGGGTTCCGGCCGGCGCCGCTCACCGGGGAGGACGCCGCCGCGCTGGTGCGGTCCGTGCGGGCCGCGCCGCTGCTGTTCGGCGAGTACGGCTATCCGCCCGTGGCGGTCGCCGCCCTGGAGGAGCTGCTGGTACGGGTCGGGCGGCTGGCCGGAGACCTGCCGGAGCTGGCCCGCCTGGACCTCGACCAGGTGCTGGTGGGGGAGTCGGGCGTCATCGTCCTCGGCGCCCGCGCCACCGTCCGCACGCCGCCGGGCCCGCGCCTCGACGGAGGGCCGCGCCGCCTGGCCTGACGGCTCACCGGTGGCCCGGAGGGGGGCGTCCCGGGCACCCGTACGACATGAGACGTTATAGAGCGTTATGTGCGGCGGGTGAGGGTGGCGCGTCATCCTGGCAGGATGGACCCCATGAGGGAAACCCGAGTCTCAGCCGCGGGCCTGCGCGAAGCGATCGAGCGCAGCGGCTACTACCCCGACCTCGTCACCGATGCGGTCGAATCCGCGCTGGGCAAGGAGGCCGTGACCGCGTTCGTGGTGCACCACGAGGCGACGTTCGACCCCGCCATGGAGGTGCGCAGGCACGTCACCGTCCTGGTGCTGACCGGGACCAGGCTGCTGGTGTGCCACACGGACGAGCACCCGGCCGTCGAGGGCGTGTCCGCCTCGCACGCCTCCACCACCACCGAGGCCGTGCGCCTCAGCCGCATCCAGTCCGTCGCGGTCACCCGCGTCGTCCCCGACCCCGCCTCCTACGCCCCGGGCGTCCCCCCGACCGAGGCCACGCTCACGATCGGCTGGGGCGCCATCGCCCACGTCGACCTGGAGCCCGCCACCTGCGGCGACGAGAACTGCGAGGCCGACCACGGCTACACCGGCGCCATCACCGCCGACGACCTGTCGCTGCGCGTCAGCGAGGCCGCCGACGGGCCCGAGGCGGTCACCCATGTGCTCGCCTTCGCCAAGGCCCTGTCGGAGGCCACGGCACGCGCCGCCTCCTGACCCGCCCCGGGTCTCGTCCGCGCCCGCGCGGAAGCCTCGGAACGGCCCGGCCACGCGGCTAAGCTCGGAGGATGGCCGACACCGCCCCGTTGATCCCCGCGTACGGCGGATCGTCACTGGCGGACCTGCCGCGCGCGCTGCTGGCCGCCCTCGGCGTCGGCGAGGCGGCAGGCGAGCCGGGATCGTTGAGGATCGAGCCCGCCGGCTCCGTCTGCGTGCTGCTGGTCGACGGACTCGGGGCCGAGGCGCTGCGCGCCCACGCGGGCGCGGCGCCGTTCCTGACACGCGGCATGCGCCCGCCGGCCGGAACGGCACCCGGAGCCCCGGGGCTGACCGCCGGTTTCCCCGCCACCACCGTCACGAGCCTGTGCTCCCTCGGCACCGGCCTGCCGCCCGGCGAGCACGGCATGATGGGCCTGATCCTGGCCGTGCCGGGCACCGGCCTGCTGTTCAACTGCCTGCGCTGGACCCTGCCCGACGGCCTGGTCATGGATCCGCGCCGCTGGCAGCCCGCCCCCACCGTGTTCGAGCGGGCGTGGGCGGCGGGCGTCACGGCCGCGTACGTGGCGCCGGGCGAGTACGCCGGCACCGGCCTGAGCGAGGCCGTCTACCGGGGAGTGCGCCACCTCGCCGCCGGCACCGTGGACGAGCGCGTCGAGCGGGCCCGCGAGGCCCTGCGCGAGCCGCCCGCGTACGTGACCGTGTACTACGGCGACCTCGACTCCGCCGGCCACGACACCGGCTGGGGCGGCGAGGAGTGGCTGCGGCAGCTCGCGATCGTCGACCGGCTCGCCGAGCGGCTGGCCGAGGTCCTGCCGGACGGCTGCGCCATGTACGTCACCGCCGACCACGGCATGGTCAACGCCACCGACAAGCTCGACGTGGAGGCCGATCCGGCGCTGCGTCACGGGGTGGCCCTGCTGGGCGGCGAGGCGCGGGCCCGGCACGTGTACGCCGAGGAGGGGGCCGCCGGGGACGTGCTCGCCGCGTGGCGCGACACGCTGGCCGGCCGGGCGTGGGTGGTGACGCGCGAGGAGGCGGTCGAGGCCGGCTGGTTCGGGCCCGCCGTACGGGCCGAGTGGCTGCCGCGCCTCGGCGACGTCCTGGCCGTGCCGTACGACGGCCTGGTCCTCGTCGCCCCCGGCGCCCACCCGCGCGAGGCCGCCTTCACCGGCTACCACGGCTCGATGACGGCCGCCGAGCAGTACGTGCCGCTGCTGGAGGCGAGCACCCGTTGACCCGTCCCGAGAGCGGGACGCCCGACCATGAGGAGCCGAGATGAGCCCGCTGATCACCCCTGCCGAACTCGCCGCACTCGACGGCGTGACCGTGCTCGACGTCCGCTCGCGGATCGGCGGGCCGCCCGGGATCGAGCTGTACCGCAAGGGGCACCTGCCGGGCGCCGTCTACTGTGACGTGGACGCCGACCTCGCCGCCGCGCCCGGACCGGACGGACGGCACCCGCTGCCGGGAGCGTCCCTCTTCGAGAGCGCGATGCGCCGGCTCGGCGTCCGCGACGCGCGGCCGGTCGTCGTGTACGACGACGCGAGCTCGACCATCGCTGCCCGTGCCTGGTGGACGCTGCGGTACTTCGGCCACCAGGACGTCCGGGTGCTCGACGGCGGCCTGCCCGCGTGGGTCGCGGCGGGGCTGCCCACGGTGACCGAGGCCCCGGAGGCGGAGCCGGGCGACTTCACCGCCAAGCCCGGCGGCATGCCGATGCTGACGACCGAGGAGGCCGCGGCGCTCGCCACCGAGGGGGTGCTGCTCGACGCCAGGGCCGCCGAGCGCTACCGGGGCGAGACCGAGCCGATCGACCCCGTGGCCGGGCACATCCCGGGCGCCGTGTCCGCTCCGACGGTCGCGAACGTGGGCCCCGACGGCCGGTTCCTGGCTCCGGGGGAGTTGCGGGAGCGGTTCGCGGGGCTCGGCGTGCGCGAGGGCGTGCGGGCCGGGGCCTACTGCGGGTCGGGGGTGACGGCCGCGCACCAGGTGCTGGCCATGGAGCTGGCCGGGCTGCCGTCGTCGCTGTACGTCGGCTCCTGGTCCAACTGGATCGCCGACCCCTCTCGACCGATCGCGACGGGCTGACCGTTTTCCGGCTGTCAGGCGGTGGGGGTGACAGGGCGGTGGCCGGCGCCGAAGCAGGCGAAGCCGGCCACCTCCGTCTTGGCCGAGGCCGCCGCCAGGGCCGTCGCGGGCGGCTCGCCCTGGGCCAGCAGCTCGTGGAAGAGCGTCATGACGGACAGCGCGTCGTCGTCGCGCACCGGCACCATCCCGGCGACGACGCAGGCCGTTCCCCTGGCCAGGAAGGCACCGGCCAGCCCCAGCGGCGCCCCCTCGGCCGGGGCGCGGGCCATCCCCGAGTCGCACGCCGACAGCACCACGAGCCCCGGCGAGCTGGGCAGCCGCAGCAGGTCGTACGCCATGAGCGGGCCGTCGTCGAGCGTGATGGACGACAGCAGCGGGCTGCGCGCGTGGAACACCCCGTGCGCCGCCAGGTGCAGCACGTCGGCGGAGACCAGCGCCTCCATCACCGGCCCGCCGCGCGCCGGCACCTCCCGCCCGCGCGGATGCCCGGCCACCACGCGGCCGACCTCGGCCCGCGCGTGCGCCGGCCCGGGTCCCGCGGCGGCCGCCACCACGGGGGGACCGGCCGGGACGGGTGCGCG
>NZ_JBEXDT010000145.1:0-14118 GCF_040605905.1 Nonomuraea sp. NPDC005501
CCTGGCCGCGTCCGGCGCTCACCAGGCCGTCCACGCCGCGCAGGCCGAGCGTGGCCGACGCCGCGACGCGCAGCCGCGGGCCGCCGTCCACCTGGTACTCGGCGCCCAGCACGAGCCCCAGCCGGCGGGTCGCGGCGGCGTCGGCGACCAGCTCGCCGCGCGCCAGCGCGCCCCAGACGCCGGGGTGTTCGGCGACGGCCTTCGGCGTCCACGACCGGAAGGCGGCCGGCTCGACCGCCAGCAGGTTGAGCGAGGTGCCCGCCACCTGGACGGCGCCCGCGTCCACGACGACGACCTTCTGCACGTTCCTGACCTTGGCCAGGGCCAGGCGGGCGCTCTTCGGCACCTCGCCGCGGGCGATGGCGATCATGCTGGGCGGGGTGACGGTGACGCCCGGCCCGCCGGCCGCCGGCTCGGCGTCGTTCCTGGCCGGCGCGGTGGTGGGTACGAGCTGGTCGAGCCGTATCTGCTGACGCTCCCCGAGCTGGGCCCGCCGTACCGGCTGCCGGGCGGCGTCGTGCGGGTCGCCGCCCAGCAGGACGGCCACTCCCCCGCCGAGCGCCGTCATGACGGCCACGGCCGCCGCCACGAGGAGCACGGACCGTAAGGAGGGAAGACCGGACACGCGGGACACGTTAGCCGAATCGGCGAGAAAATCCGGTGCCGAACGGACATCGGCCATGACAAGGTGAACGGGCAGCGACAAGGGGGGCATCAGGTGGTCGGGCCGTACCGGGGGTTGTTCGACGGGCCGGGCGTCAAGGGGTTCGTGCTGGCCGCGTTCATCGGCCGGATGCCGATGTCCATGCTGGGCATCGGCATCGTGCTGCTGATCTCTGCGCTCAGCGGCTCGTACGCCACCGCCGGCGCCGTGGCCGCCACCACGAACGTCTCCTTCGCGGTCGCCGCCCCGCTGACCGGGCGGCTCGTGGACCGGTTCGGCCAGGGCCGGATCATCGTCCCGTTCGCCTCTCTGAACGCGCTCGCGCTGGCCACCCTCATGCTCAGCGCGGGCCTCGGCCTGCCCCAGTGGACGCTGTACGTCTCGGCGCTGCTGGTCGGCGCCACGTCGCTGTCGCTCGGCTCGATGGTGCGGGCCCGCTGGTCGGCGCTGCACGGCGGCTCGTCCCGGCTGCACACCGCGTTCGCGTTCGAGTCCGTGGCCGACGAAGTGATCTTCGTCACGGGCCCGGCCCTGGTGACCATCCTCGCCACCGAGATCAACCCGTACGCGGGGCTGACCGTGGCGCTGGTGTGCATGCTCGGCGGGTCGCTGGCGCTGGCCGCGCAGCGGCGCACGCAGCCGCCCGTCCAGTCCTCCCGGGGCGGCGGCGGCACGCCCATCCTCATCCCCGGCATCGCCCTGCTGGCCTGCGTCTACCTGGGACTGGGAACGGTGTTCGGCTCGGTGGACCTGATCACCGTGGCGTTCGCCGAGGAGCACGGCGTGAAGGGGGCGGCCGGGCTCCTGCTGGCCGCGTTCGCGGGCGGGTCGATGGTGTCGGGGCTGTGGTTCGGGTCGCGGCACTGGCGGATCTCGCTGCGGGGACGGTTCCTGCGGGCGCTCGTGGTGTTCGTGGCGGGGCTGACGCCGATCATGTTCATCGGCGACACGTTCGTCATGGCGGGCGCGCTGTTCCTGGCCGGGCTGGCGATCTCGCCGACGCTCATCACGGGCTTCTCGCTGACCGAGCGGCTGGTTCCTCCGTCGCTGCTCACGGAGGGTATGGCGTGGATCTCCACGTCCATCGGGTTCGGGGTGGCGCTCGGCGCGTGGGCCGGCGGGCGGCTCACCGAGGCCGTCGGCGCGTCCAGCGCGTACGTCCTCCCGCTCGCCGCCGCGGCCCTCGCCGCGGTCGTGGGCGCCGGAGGTTCGGGTTTGCTGAGACTTCCCGAAGCGGCTTCACCGGCCGAGACTTGATCCGATACCGTCGGGACATCCCTCGCAACACCCTTCACATTGGATTCTTCGTTATGTCCCGACAAAAGAGTTCACTTCTTGCCATCGCGGCTGTAACGGTCGCCCTGATCCCGGCACCCGCGCTGGCCGCAACACCGACGCCCACGCCCAAGCCGACGGCCGCCGCCGCGAAGACGGCCGCCAAGAAGGCGCCCGTGGACTGCGAGCAGGTCAAGTGCATCGCGCTGACCTTCGACGACGGTCCCGGCAAGTACGCGGGCACGCTGCTCGACACGCTGAAGAAGTACGACGCCAAGGCGACGTTCTTCCTGGAGGGCCAGTACGTCAAGGCCCGTCCGGCGTACGTCAAGCGCATGGCCAAGGAGGGCCACGAGCTCGGCAACCACAGCTACACGCACCCCGACTTCACCAAGCTCGAACCGGCGGCCATCCGGAACGAGATCCAGAAGACGCAGGACGAGGTGAAGAAGGCGGCAGGCGTCGAGCCCAAGCTGCTGCGCCCGCCGTACGGGCTGGCCGACATCCAGGTCTCCGAGGTCGCGGCGGAGTTCGACATGCCGATCATCCTGTGGACGGCCGGCTCCCGCGACTGGGACACCAAGAACGTGGACGCCATCCACAAGCAGACGCTCGCCGTGGCCCAGCAGGACAGCATCATCCTCATGCACGACTGGGTCAAGCAGACCGTCGACGGGATGCCGGCCCTCATCAAGACCCTGCAGGCCAAGGGCTTCCACCTCGTCACGGTGTCCGACGTCGTGAAGCGGCAGAACCTCGAGCCCGGCGACGCCTTCCCGCTTCCTGAGGGCTGGCAGAACTGAGTATCGTTCGCGTTTGACGGAACGAGCCTCGAAGGGGCGTCCATGGTCTTCACGAACTGGGCCGGCAACCAGTCGATCAGCCCCTCCGAGGTACGCGCGCCCGCCTCGGCCGACGAGGTCGCGCGCGCGGTGCGCGACGCCGTCGCCTCCGGGCGGCGCGTCCGCATGGTCGGCACGGGCCACTCCTTCACCGGGGTGGCCCTCACCGACGGCCTCCTGCTCCGCCCCACGGCGCTGACCGGCGTCCGCTCCCTCGACGGCGACCGCGTCACCGTGCTGGCCGGCACGCCGCTCAAGGACCTCAACGAGCTGCTGCACGAGCGCGGCCTGGCCCTGGCCAACATGGGCGACATCACCGAGCAGACCGTCGCCGGCGCCATCCAGACCGGCACCCACGGCACCGGCCGCGACAGCGGCGGCCTCGCCGACCAGGTGACCGAGCTGGAGCTGGTGCTCGCCGACGGATCCCTGACCACGGCGGTCCCCGGCGACGACCTGTTCGACGCGGCCCGGGTCGGGCTCGGGGCGCTCGGGGTGCTGACCGCCGTGACGTTCCGGGTGGAGCCCGCGTTCCTGCTGCGCAACCGGCGCCGGCGCGCCACCCTCACCGGCATCCTCGACACGCTCGACCGGCTCACCGCCGGCAACGAGCACCTCGACTTCTTCTGGCTGCCCCACACCGACGCCTGCCTGGTCAAGACCAACAACCGCGACCCCGGCCCGCCGAGCCCGCCCGGCGCCTTCAAGCACTGGCTGGACAACGTGTTCCTGGAGAACACCCTCTTCGGCGCGGCCTGCGCCACCGGCGCCCGCTTCCCCGCGCTCATCCCGCGCATCAACACGGTCAGCGCGGCGGCGCTCGGCGACTCCGAGGCCGTCGACGCCTCCTACCGGGTCTTCACCTCCCGGCGCGACGTGCGTTTCCTGGAGATGGAGTACGCGGTGCCCCGCGAGCACCTCGCCCAGGCCCTGCGCGAGACGCGTGACCTGGTCGAGCGCATGGACTGGAAGATCACCTTCCCGGTGGAGGTCCGGGTGTCGCCACCCGGCGACGCGTGGCTCTCGACGGCGTACGGGCGGGCGACGGGGTACGTGGCGTGCCACATGTACCGGCCGACGCCCCATCCCGCGTACTTCGAGGGAGTGGAGGAGATCATGGTGCGGCTGGGCGGGCGACCGCACTGGGGCAAGATGCACACGCGGGACGCGGCGTACCTCAAGGGTGTCTACCCGCGCTTCGCGGACTTCCTGGCGCTGAGGGACCGGCTCGACCCGGACCGCCTGTTCGCCAACGCGTACCTCGACCAGGTCCTCGGCGCCTGACGCCCTCCCCCCCTCACTGGGTCAGGACGTCACTGCGGCAGGACGTCGCTGTCGGGCTGCGGCTCCTCCTCCACCACGTCCGGCTCGCCGGTCTCCTCCGGCGGCGCGGTGGTGGCGGCCTCGGTCGGCCGGGCCGACCCGGTGTGCGTGCGCGTGGCCGTGGGGGCCGGCGTGGGCGTGGCCGTCGGCGTGCTCGTGCCCCGGCTCCGGGAAGGCGTCGGCGTGGGGCTCAGGGTGGGGCTCGGCGTGGCGGTCCGCGGCGGCCCGGCGGTCTCGGGCTCGCCGGAGAACGGCGTGCTGACCTGCGGCGCGGGATCGTGGGACGACTCCTCGCGGCGTACCGTCGGGTGCTTCGGCGCGGAGGCGGGCACCTGGCCGGTGAGCTGCTCGTGGACCGTCGCACGGGTGACGCCCTGGTAGGCCAGGATGCTGCCCATGCTCACCCCGAACGCCAGTCCCGCGGCGGCGGCCACCTTTCCCCAGGCCGGCATCCTGCCCCGGGAGCCGCCGCGGTCGGCGATGGGTGGTACGGCGGGCGCGAGCGCGGTCACGGCGGCCGGCGGCGCGGTACGGTCACCGGCCTGGGCGGGGAGAGGGGCGGTGACCGGCGGCATCACGACCGTCGCGTCCTCCTCGCCCGCGTGTTCCCGCCCCGTCACCGGCGGCTCCGTCACCAGCGGCTCCGTCACCGGCGGCTCCGTCACCGGCGAACTGACCACCGGCGGGCTGGTCACCGGCGGTGCGGCGACCGGGACACCGGTGAGTGTGCGCGTCTGGTCCGGCGCGGCGGCGCCGACCGTGGCGTGGGCCGCGACGGCGAGGGCCCCCTGGCCCTCGTCCTCCCCCGCGCCGTGCTCCCGCACCTGCCACCGCCGGGCGACCACCGTACGCCGGATGACCTGGTCGCCTGTCCGCTTGAGGTAGTGCGTGTAGACGGCGGTGCCGACCGTGCTGGCCACGCTCATCACCGCGGCGCCTATCACCGTTCCCGCCACCCCGAGGTAGGACGCCGCCACCGCGGCCGTCACCGCCGCGAGGGCGCTTCCCCCGATCTGCGGCACGCTCAGCTCGAACTTCTGCTGCTCGCCGCCCATCCCCCGGATCAGTCCCCTCTCGTCATGCGCAAGGTAAAGAGCTTTCTCGTGAATAGACGCGAGGGCGTGTCCTGTTGTTCCTGTGACCCGTGTGACAGGCAGCCTCATAGCTCGTGCTCCGACGATCCGGCCTGCGCTTCGTGCGCGTCCCCTCCGCGTACGTTCGGGTCGCGCGCGTTCCTTCCGTGCGCGCCCCCTTCGCAAGCGCCTCCCTCACGCGCTCCTCCTCCACGGGTGTCTTCTCCACGCGTGCCTCCTCCACGCGCTCCTCCACGCGCTCCTCCGCGCGGGCCTCCGCCCGCTCTCGCGGCGAAGGGCTGCGCGTGATGTCGGTCCTGCGCGTACCGTCCGCCCTGCGCGTTCCCTCGGTGTACGTCGCCGCCGCGGTGGCGACGGCCGCGGCCACCGTGGCCTCCCTGGCCATGACGCCCGCCTCCGGGCTCGCCACCCGGCCGGTCGTCGCCGAGAGCACCCGGCCGTACCTCGTCACAGCCCGCGACCGGGCCGCCGCGCGCGACCTCGTCGGCGAGGTGCGGTGGAGGGTGCGGCGTTACTACACGGCGGCGCTGCCGGGGTTCGCGACGTGGCTCAGCGCCGCCGAGGTGGACGAACTGCGGGCCGACCCGCGCGTGCGGGCTGTCGAGCCGGACCTGCCGACCCGCCCGCTTCGCGACCGCCGGGCCGTCCCGATCGGTGCCGTCTCCGCGGGGGACGTCGCCGTGGGTGGCGGGGTGACCGTGTACGTGGTGGACAGCGGGCTCGACGCCGGGCGGGAGGAGTTCGGGGACCGGGCCTGGCACGCGTTCGACGCCACGGGCGGAACCGGGGACGACTGCACGGGACACGGCACACGCGCGGCCCGCCTGGCCGCGGGCCGGGAGCACGGGGTGGCGCCACGGGCCGGCATCGCCTCGGTACGGGTGCTGGGCTGCGGCGCGACCGGGAGTCTCTCGGACACGGTCGCCGGACTCGACTGGGTTCGGCGGCACGCCCGCAGGCCCGCCGTCGCGCTCCTCGGCGTCACCGTCGCACCCCCCGCCGTCCCGAACGCCGGCGCACCGGCACGGATGGCTGCCGCGAAGGCGCGTACCACCGGCTCGCCCGCACTCGACACGGCCGTGCGGCGGCTCGCGCGCTCCGGCGTGCCCGTGACGGCAGGCCCGCGCCAGGCCGAAGCGGCCATCCGGAACCTTCGCCCACGCGATCCGGAACCCCGAGAAAGGGACCTCCACGACCTGGGGCTCCACCCAGCCACCTGGCCGTTCACTCCCACGTCTTGGCCGAAGTGGACGGCAGGAACGGTCGCGATTCGCCAGAATCCGTCGAGGGCTCTCCGGACCGGTGGGGTCTGAAAAGGATGGAAACGACAAATGTGACCGGCGTCACATCGCCCCGGGGCTATCCCAGGAAGGCGATGTTCGGACATGCCGGGTACGGTGCTGGCAGGCAACCGGCACACGCGAGAGACTCAAGGGTCCGGGGGAAGAATGGCGACGCTGACGAAGGGACTCGCATGCAGGAGCTCCGACTCGTCGCGGTAAGTGAGGACGGCACCTATCTCGTGCTGGCGACTGCCGGACGAGGCACCCGCTTCACACTTCCCGTGGACGACCGGCTCCGTGCTGCCGTCCGCGGCAACTTCTCCCGTCTCGGCCAGTACGAGATCGAAGTGGAGAGCCCGTTGCGCCCCAAGGAGATCCAGGCGCGCATTCGCGCCGGAGAGACCGCGGAGGAGATCGCCGCGACCGCCGGCATCCCGGTCGAACGCGTCCGCTGGTTCGAGGGGCCGGTGCTCCAGGAACGCGAGTACGTCGCCCAGCAGGCGCAGCGCGTCGCCGTACGGATGCCCGGTGAGTCCTCGTCCGGTCCCACCCTCGGCGAGTTGGTCGCCGAGCGGCTCACGCGCCGCGGCGTGCCCACCGACGAGATCGACTGGGACTCCGCCAAACGCGACGACGGGCTCTGGCGGGTCAAGCTCGGCTACGTGTGGAACGGTCACACGCGTCACGCCGAATGGCTCTTCGACCCGCGCCGCCGCCACGTGGCGCCCCACGACGACGAGGCGCTGCGCCTGTCGTCGGCCGACTTCGACCCGAGCCCTCCGGTGGAGGACACGACGGTCACGCCGTTCACTCCGCGGGTCGCCAAGCTGCAGCCGGTGCCGCCGCTCGCCTCGGACCCGGTGCCGTTCCCGTCGGTGGTGCGGCGCGACCCGGAGTCCGAGGAGCCCGCCGTGGGCTTCCAGTCTCCGGCGCGCGGCGCTGAGTCCATCTACACGCGTCCGCCCACCGACTTCGGCTACGACCGTTCCTCCACGTCCGCGTCTTCTCCGTCCGCGTCTTCTCCGGGGGTGTCTTCCGCGGGGACGTCTTCTGCGGGGACGTCTGCTGCGGGGACGTCTGCTCCAGGCACGACGGGTGGAGGCTCGGCGGATCGCGACCCGGCGAGTGACCCGGCGGCGGAGCACGGGGCCGCGGGCGCGAGCGGCGGTGCCGCCGCGGACCGCGCGGCCACGCAGGCACGCCCCGGCGACGCCTCGCGCCGTGGCGCCTCTCCGGCCTGGCTGCCGGACTTCGGGCAGGGACGTACGGGCGACCGCGCCACCGGACACGACGCGGAGGCGTACTACACCCCGTCCACGCGCGACACCACGCACCAGTCCCAGCCGCGTCCCGCGGACCCGGCCCCGGACCAGACCCCGGCCGCTCCGTCCGACCAGCCGACCCCGGCGTTCCCGCCGGCCCCGCCGGCCGACCAGCCGACTCCGGCGTTCCCGCCTGCCACCGCGTTCCCGCCTGCCGTCACGTACCCGTCGGATGCGGGCTTGACGCCAGAGGCCGGCCCCTCGGAGTCCACCGAGACGGAGCCGGCACCCACCGCCGCCGCCCAGGACACCGCCGAACAGACGACAGCCACAGCCGCTCCTGACCAGACGACGCCCACGGCGTCTCTTGAGCAGGCGACGCCCACGGCATCCCTTGAGCCGGCGACGCCCACGGCCCCCCAGGACACCGCCGCCCCGGCCTCTCCGGAGGACGCTCAGTCCGTGACGACCCAGCCCTCCACCCAGGAGGAGCCCACGCCCGTCACCCCGGCCACGCCGGCACCGGTCGCCGACGAGCAGCCGACGGACGGCGACGTCCCCGCGCCGGCGACGACCTCCGAAGGGCCGCACACCGCGACCTCCGAGGCCGCGCCGCCCACGAGCTCCGAGGCGGCGCAGACCGCGACCGCACAGAACGAGCCGTCAGTCACGGCACAGCCCGAGACCGCCCCGGACGCCGCCACGCACCTCGCCACCGAGCCCGCCGGGACGCCCGCCACGCAACCCGTCACCGAGCCCATCGACGCGCCCGCCACCGAGGCCGCCAGTGCTCCCGCCACGGAGCCCACCAGCCCGCCCGCCGACGCGCCCATCGCGGAGCCCGTGGCGGAGCCCGTCGCCGAGACGCCCCCGGTCGACACGGCGGTCGTCAGCGATGCCGCCACCGAGACCGGCGACCAGGCAGTGGCCGCCACGGCGACCCCGGCCCCGTCTCCGCCCGCCGAGCCCGCAAAGGCAAGCGAGCCTACGAACACCGAGCCCGCCAAGACCAGCGAGCCTACGAACACCGGCGAGCCCATGAAGACCGATCCTGTGAAGGCCGCCGAGCCCGGCGCGGACACCGCCCCCGGAACGCCGGCGCAGACCACGGCGGTCCCCGAGGAGTCCAAGCCGCCCGTTCCCAAGCCGAAGCCCGCCCCGGTCCCGGTCCCGGTCCCGGTCCCGGCGGCAAGCGTCCCGGCCATCAGGTCGGGAGGCGACGCCCCGGCCCAGGAGGACGCGGCCAAGGCCGCCCCGCCCGAGGACGAGCCGTCGAAGAGCCGGCAGCCCGTCGCCGAGAGCGACACCTCCAAGAGCGACGCGACCGAGAGCGACACGCCCAGGGAAGAGACCACCTCCAAGGCCGAGACAGCCAAGGAGGAGCCCGCCGAGGACGAGCCGGCCAACGACACGCAGGCCAAGGACGGGCAGACCCAGGACGGGCAGACCCAGGATGCGCCGGCCAAGGGCGACGAGCCCGAGCCCAAGCCCGAGCCCAAGCCCGACACCCGCAACGACAAGGGCAAGCGAGGACCGGCCAAGGACGGCCCTCCCGTGCCTGTGCCGTCGCCGCCGCCCGCGCCGGCGGCCCGGCAGGCGCGCAAGGGTTCGCGGGGCCGTCGCGCCTCGGTGCCCACCTGGGACGAGATCATGTTCGGCGCCCGCCGACAGGACTGACGGAGAAGGCGACATCCTGGGCGACGCCTACGGCACGGCGTCCCCAGGACCGTCCCCGCCACGCCTACCCGTGTGACCCGTCGCCGTCGCCGGGCGCGTCAACGGCGCCGCCGGATGCGGCCGGACCCGGCGCGGCGGCCCCGGTCAGGAAGGGCGCCAGCCAGTCCGGTGTCACCTCGGCCGGCAGCCCGGTGGCCTGGGCCCGGGACACGTCCACCGCCGCGTAGCCGCCTTTCCCGGCCCCGACCCCGGCGATCAGCGTGAACACGCCGGCCCGCCGCTGGAACCACGTCTGCCTGATGCGCCAGCCCACCACCGCGCGCCGTTCGACCACCGCCTGCGCCCGCCGGACCGAGCCCGAGCGCACCGCCAGCCGTACCCCGTCGTAACCGTGGCCGAGCGAGTGGTAGCGGTCGATCCCCAGCGGCACCCCCAGGCCGGCCAGCAGCAGCGCGGGCACGGCGACGAGCAACCACAGCGGCGACCCCGTCACCGCCTCCCCCAGCACCGCCAGGACGGCGAGCGCCGCCCACGGGGAGACGGCGCGGAACAGTCGCCGGTTGCGCGCGATCGGCGGGTGGGGCCGCAGCTCCGCCCGGTAGGGGCCGATGGCGTCGGCCGTGACCTGGACGGCGACGGCCCGCGGGACGTCCGGCAGCAGCTGGCCGCGGGTCGAGGAGTCGCCGAGCCCGGTCACGATCGCCCACACGCGCGCGACCCCGGCCCAGCGCTCCGCGAACCCCTCGACGATCTCGTACCCGCGCACCCGCCTGGACTCCAGTGTCACGCTGCGCCGGTTGATCAGCCCCCGCTCCGCCACGAGGTAGCCGTCGCGGTCCATGAGCCGGAAGTCCCAGTTGAACACCGCGTACATGACGCCGCCCGCGAACGGCATCGCGAGCACGAGCAGCACCGCGACCCCGAGCAGCAGGTACGGGTGGTGCCAGAGCCATTCGCCGGCCGTCCAGGCGGCGTCGCGGCCGAAGCCGAGGTCGTCGCCCCACTGGAACGCCAGCCCGACGGCGCCCCCGGCCAGCGCGAACGGGGTGAGCAGGTACGCGCCGGACAGCGGGCCGTACAGCAGCCACACGCGCGGCACCCCGATGATCGTGCGGCCGGCGCCGGAGCCCGGCGCGACGGGCGGCCGGTCGGCGGACGCGGCCTGCGGGCCGGCGGGAGCCTCGGCGGCGCGGACCTGACGCAGGAGGACCGCCTTGAGGCGCTCGGCCTCCGCGAGCGTGACGCCGTCGAGCCTGCCCTCCTCGTCGCTGCCGCTGGCGCCGGTGTCGACCTTGAGTACGGCCAGGCCGAGGAGCCGGTGCAGGGGCGGGGTGGACACGTCGACGCCGCGGATGCGTTCGAGCGGGATGGTGCGGACGGAGCGGCTGACGAGCGAACGCCTGATCTCCAGCCGGTCGCCCAGCACCTCGTACGTGAGCGTGGCCCACCTGACCACGGCGAACGCGACGGTGCCGGCGAGGCCGACGGCCGCCCAGACGTACGAGCGGCCGGAGAAGCCGCCCACGAACAGGAGGCCGACCAGCGGCAGCAGCAGGGACGGCACCATGCGCACGGGGTCGATCAGCAGCACCTTGGGGCTGAGCCGCAACGGAACGCGGGGCCCGCTCGCCACCGGCCCCGGAGGCCCCGGGGCGCCTTCGGCGGAAGGCGGGTCCTGGGGCGGCTGGGCGGGGGCGGTCATGTCGCGTCGTCCCTGAGCTCCTCGGCGCGGTGCGCCAGCCGCTCGGCCAGCCCCGCCGCCACCTGGTAGTCGAGCCCCTTGATGGTGGACGAGCCCGCGTGGGAGGCGGTGCGGATCTCCAGGGTCGCCAGCCCGAGGGCGCGTTCCAGCCAGCCCTGGGCCTTGTCGACCGTCTGGATGCGGCTCACCGGCACGAACACCCACTCCCTGGTCAGGAACCCCGTCCGCGCGTACACGACGTCCCCCGACAGCTCCCAGCGGTGCACGGCGTAGCGCACGAACGGCTCCGCCAGCAGGAACGGCGTCGTCAGGACGCCCACCACCACGGGCAGCAGCCACGGGTGGTCCGCGAACCAGGCGGGCACCCACGACCACCCGCTGCCGCCGACCCACCCTCCGGCCAGGAGCGATCCTCCGATCAGCAGCACGAAGGCGATCAGCGCCTCCATCAGCCAGAGCCTGACGGCCTTGGGCGAGACGCGGTGCGCGGGATCGCGTAGCGGGCCAGTTGGGGTCACGCAAACCAGCTTAAGCCGCGCGGTGTCCCGGCGATCTCCCGGCGACCGTCCCCTGTGGACGACGGCCGTTCGCGCCGGGCCTCTTCTTCGGGGAAGGTGCCGAGAAAGGTGAAGGTGGTGCCCGCCTGCGAGTTCACCGGCTTGATGTCGGGTTTCCCGCCCCTTTGACGCTCTTTACCGTTGACCGACCTTCGCGAAACGGTCGGCGCACGCCTCATGGCCGCGTAGCATCATGCGACATGGGGCTGTGTAACACGACTGGACGCATGGGGCCCTTCGTTGTCTCTGTGACAGCGGTGACGGCCATGCTCGCCTTGTCGGGATGTGGCAGTTCCTTCCTGGTGGGCCGGTCCGAGGCCAAGGAGATCGCGCAGATCAACGTCTCCAGCCCCGAGCTGCGCGAGGGCGAGCCGCTCCCGCGCGAGTACTCGTGCGAGGGCACCGAGGGCAGCCCGCCGCTGCGCTGGTCCAGCGAGCCGCTCCCCCAGGCGAAGTCGATCGCGATCGTGGTCGACTCCCACACGCAGTCGGAGTCGGCCGTGCAGTGGGTGCTCTACAACATCCCCGCCACGACCACCGAGCTGGGCCCCGGCGCCTCGGAGACGCCTCCGGACGGCTCCGCCCAGGCCCGGGTGACCAGTGGCAAGGTCGGCTACCAGCCCCCGTGCGCGCGTAACGTGAGCTACCGCTTCACGGTCTACACGCTGCAGGGGAAGGTGGAGGCGAAGAAGGACGCCGCGCTCCCCGAGATTCTCAAGGAGATCGCCGGCAAGACCATCGCCAGGGGTCGCCTGACGGCGGTGAACATCGAGTGAGACATCAAACACTCGGTGTAGTAATCGTTACCAATTCTTCGCTTAGGGTGTGACAACGCTCGCAGTGGTCCGACACAATCAGATCCAATTGTCAGGCGCTGGTGATCAATGGGGGCAGGTCGCGTCGATGGCCGCGCGATCTCACCGGTGCCACAGGGAGGCCATGGCTTTGAGGGTGGTGCAATGATCGCGGTCGTAGTCAGCTTGGTCGCTGTCGTGCTCCTCGTGCTCGCTGTCGTGGCACTGGGCATGCGTTCGATGAGCAAGCGGGAGAGCTCGCTTCCTCCGGAGCGGCTGAAGCAGATGGCCGAGAAGGAGGAGCAGACCCACGCCAGGTCCACCGACGAGTTCGCCGCCCACGAACCCCGCATGAACAACTTCAGCCCCGACTTCAGCCCCATCGACGAGGTGAAGGCCAAACCGGTCCGCACCGGTCAGCGCGGTAAGCGCGGCGTCGACGAGTGGGGCAACCCGACCTCCGACGACGAGGACGAGGAGTTCTGGGCCAACATCCGCAGCGACGCCACCGAGGGCGGCTTCGGCGCCGGGGGCACCGTGGCGGCGCGCAAGGGCGCCTCCCGCCCCGTCGAGCGTGACGAGCGCGAGCCCGAGAGAGCGGCCGCCCGTGAGCGGCCCGCCGGCCGGGAGCGCACCGGCGAGCGCAAGCGCCCCGCCCGCCGCGAGGCCGCCGTCGCCGATGCCGACGCCACCACCGTCCAGGCGCCGCTGCCGCAGCGGCCCTCCAGGCGCGAGGCCCCCGTCCCCGCCCCCACGGCCGGCCTCGCCGACCTGGTGGAGCCGGTGCAGCCCCGCCCCGCCCCCTCGGCGTCCGACCTGGCCGACCAGCGTACGGTGACGTTCTCGGCCCCGCCCGCCGACGTCATGTCCATCCTCGGGGTCGGCGCCCAGCCGGTGCCCTCGGGCCGTCCCGACACGCTGTCCTCCGGCGGCTCGCTGTCCACCAACGGGACGCCCGCCACCAGTGGCTCCTTCCCCGCCGTGGGCTCCACGGGCTCCCTGTCCAGCAACGCGTCCACGGGCTCGTTCCCCGCCACCGGCTCGTTCGCCGCCGCGGGCGGCGCGTTCACCCCGGCGAACAGCGGGTCCTTCCCCGCCACTCCCGTCGCGCCGATCCACGGCGCGCCGACCAGCGACCCGTTCCCGGCCGCCTACAACGCCGCCGACGCGCTCGACGGCACCTGGACGACCCCGGCGACGCCCACCACCTCCGGCTCCTGGCCGTCGCACGACATCCTGGACGACGCGCCGGCCTCCGCCCCTGCTCCCGCCCCCACCCCCGGTCCGGCCGGGTCGTGGCCGGCGTTCGAGCCGCAGCGGCCGTCCGGCTCCTATCCGACGTCGTACGAGGTCCGCCCCGGCTGGGCCGTGGCCGACGACTCCGACCCGCTGACCGGCCCCTCGCCGGCGACGGGTGTCCCCACCGCTCCGGCGCGCGCGGTCTCCGCCCACGACGACGTGCTGTCGGCGCCGCCCGTATCACCGTCCATCGCGTACGAGACCGGCGACTTCGCCTCCGCGGCCGGTCAGGCCGGCGGTCCGGGCTGGCCCGAGTCGCCGTCCAGCGGCGGCACGGGCGGCTGGCCGAGCTACAACGAGATGTACGGCACGCCCGAGGCGGGCCGTCCGAGCCAGAGCGGCGGCG
>NZ_JBEXDT010000146.1:0-14063 GCF_040605905.1 Nonomuraea sp. NPDC005501
CCCACACAAACCCCCTCGTCAACCCCCTTTCCCCCCCCCCCCCCCCCCCCCCCGGCGGGGGGGGGGGGGGGGGCGGGGGGGGGGGGGGCGGGGGCCCCCCCCCCCCCCCCCCCACGCCGGCGCAACCGGCGAGGACGACGACGAGAGGGGCCGCGATCATGACGTGGGCGGATCTCATAACGTCCTACGGTAGCGCCCGGATGATCGCCGCGGCGTGACGCGACGCCGGGCGGGAGAAGCACGGGGGTTCGCTTGGACTGTCCTTCGCGAGGCTGACATTCGGGCGGAATGTTCCGTAGTATCCGGACATCACGAGCGTTGGGGGCGCCAGGGTGCCAAGGCTGAGCGTGGGTGTGGTCGTCGAGCCGGGAGTACCCCCGGAGATCGCCGGAATGCTGCGCGCCAACGCCCCCCTGCTGACCCGCATCAGGTCGGGCTGGGTTCCGCCCGTCTCCGCGCCCGCGCCGCGCCGCCGCAGCCCCTCCAGCGTGGCGCTGCTCGCCGCCACGCCCGTGGTGCTCGGGCTGATGGCCTGGCTGCTGGACACCCCGGCCGCGCCCGCCGGTTTCGTGCTGCTCGGCGCGTTCATGCTGGTCGTCCTCATCAAGACCACCACCATGGGCGAGCTGCCGGAGTACGACCGGCCGTACGAGCGCGGCGTGTACGAGCAGGCGCGCCTGCACCACGGCCGGTTCCTGCTGCCCGTCGACTTCGACGAGGAGGCCCGCGCGGTGCTGTCCCGCGCCCAGCGGGCCATCGGCGGCGTGCTGCGCTCCCACGTCAACGCCGAGGGGCTGCTCGACGGCGCGCGCAACGGGGTGCTGCTGCCCGAGCAGGAGTGGGAGATCGCCCGGCTGCTCGCCAAGCTGTCGGCGCTGCGCTCCGAGCACCGGGAGCTGCTGGGCCGGGGCGTCGCCCCCGAGGTCGCGGCCGTGGTGGAGCCGCTGGAGCGGGCGCTCGCCACCAGCGAGGCGGCGGTGGTCGCGCGCGTCGAGGTGCTGGAACGCTACGCCCGTCACGTCGCCGACGCGGAGCGCGCCTACCACGCGCGCGAGCAGATCGAGGAGCTGCGGGCGCGCCTGCCGCGCTACGAGGAGCTGCTGGCCGAGTCGGGCGCCGACGCGTTGTCCGTCCCGGAGATCGAGCGTCTCGCCCAGGACGCCGACCAGCTCGAAAGCGTCTTACGCCGCAGCGTCAGCTCCGCCCACGAGGCCTTCCGCTACCTGGAAGGCTGACCCGGCCCCCCACACCCCGACCCCCGACCTCCGGACCCGTGGTGAGACCAGCAACCCCGGGACACGGCCTGTCAGGCCGGCGGCGTCAGGCGTGCCAGTGGGCCGTCTCCAGCAGCACGTCGCACAGCGCGTCCGCCGCGTCCACGCGGCCCAGCTTGCGCGACGCCTCGGCCATGCCCGCGCGCAGCTCGGGGTCGGCCAGCAGCGGCATGAGCTCCGCCAGCAGCATGTCGGCCGTCGGGTGCGGCTCCAGCAGGGCCCGCGCCGCGCCGGCCGACATCAGGTAGCCGGCGTTCTTGCGCTGCTCGTCGCCGCCCGTCGGGATGAGCGGGACCAGGACCGACGGCTTGCCGATGGCCGTCAGCTCCGACACCGTCCCGGCGCCGCTGCGCGAGATCACCACGTCGGCCGCGGCGAACAGGTCGGCCAGCTCCGAGCCCACGTACGGCACCGGGTGGTAGCGCTCGGCCAGCTCCGGCGGCAGCTCGACGGCCCGCATCTCCTCGATCCAGGCCGGCCCGCACTGGTGCACCACCTGCGCGTGCGGCAGCAGCCGGGGCAGGATCTCGGCGAGCAGCGTGTTGATCTGCCTGCTGCCCTGCGCGCCGCCCGTCACGTAGATCAGCGGCACCTCGAACGTCAGCCCGAACAGGTCGTACGCGGCGGCCCGCTTGCCCTGCAGCAGCTCCGGCCGGATCGGGTTGCCGGTCACCACGGCCCTGCCTCGCGCGGAGGCCGGCAGGTACTCCAGCGACGACTCGTGCGACAGTGCGATCCGCGTCGCCAGCCGGGCCAGGATCCGGTTGGCCAGGCCCACGACCGTGGTCTGCTCGTGCATGACCAGCGGCCGGCGGATCAGCTTGGCCGCCACGCCGATCGGCACCGCCACGTACCCGCCGGTCGAGAGCACCACGTCGGGCAGGTAGCGGGCCGCGTGCCCGATGGCCTGGGCCACGCCGACCGGGATGCGGAACACGTCGGCGATGTTGGTGCCGAGCTCACGCAGGTTGGGCCGGCGGCGCAGCTTTCCCGTGGTGATCGCCTTGAACGGGATGCCGTGCTCGGCGGTGATCCTGGCTTCCAGCCCGTTGGCGGTGCCCACCCAGAGCACGTCGTGCGGCACCTGGCGGCGCTGCACGGCCGTCAGGGTCGTCAGGGCGGGATAGGTGTGACCTCCGGTGCCGCCGCCGGTGATCAACAGTCGCAGGGTTCGTGACATGCGATCAGCGTATGGCCGTCCGGGCGGAACCCGTACTTTCACCCCCGCGTCCACGCGGGGGCGGCGTCGCTCCGCGCGCCGCAGGCCGGTAGCGTCATGCACATGCGACTCGGCGTGCTGGACATCGGCTCGAACACCGTCCATTTACTCGTCGTCGACGCCCACCGAGGCGCCCGGCCCATCCCCGCCTACTCCCACAAGGAGGAGCTGCGCCTGACCGAGCACCTCGACGAGCGCAACGAGCTGTCGGCCGAGGGCATCGAGCTGCTCGGCGCGTTCGTGGAGGAGGCCCTGCAACTGGCGGAGGACAAGGGCGTCGAGGACTTCGTGGCGTTCGCGACGTCGGCGGTGCGCGAGGCCGCGAACGGCGAGCAGGTGCTGGCCCGCATCGACGAGCGCTGCGGGGTGGACATCGAGGTGCTGTCCGGTCGCGACGAGGCCCGGCTGACGTTCCTGGCGGTGCGGCGCTGGTTCGGCTGGTCGTCGGGGCGGCTGCTGGCCTTCGACATCGGCGGCGGCTCGCTGGAGATCGCCGCGGGCGTGGACGAGGAGCCGGACGTGGCCGTGTCGCTGCCGCTGGGCGCCGGCCGGCTGACGCGCGACTGGTTCACCGCCGACCCGCCGCCGCCGGAGGAGGTGCGCGCGCTGCGCCGGCACGTCCGCGCGGAGATCGCCCGCACGGTCCGCGACGTGGTCCGGCACGGGGAGTCCACCTGCGCGGTGGCGACCTCCAAGACCTTCAAGCAGCTCGCCAGGGTGGCGGGGACGGCCCCGTCCAGCGAGGGGCCCTACGTCTCGCGCTCGCTGTCGCGCCAGGACCTGGCCCACTGGGCGGGCAAGCTGACGACCTTGGACACGGCCTCGCGGGCCGCGTTGCCGGGCGTGTCGCCGGGCCGCGCCGCTCAGCTGGCCGCCGGGGCGCTGGTCGCCGACGCGGCGATGGACCTGTTCGAGGTCGAGCGCCTGGAGGTATGCCCGTGGGCGCTGCGCGAGGGGGTCATCCTGCGCCGCCTGGACCATCTCCCCAGCCGCCGGGAGCTCCCGCCCTCCTGACCTGCGGCGTTCCCGAGGCCGGACGAGAGGGAGCAGGACGCCGTCGCTTCGCGGAAAGCCCGATCTATCCGGAACCGAAGGCTTAGAGCCCATTCAGCGGGGAAAGTTTGGCCGAATGTTGGCACTACTCGGCGCGATCGCCTCTCTGGCGATCACCTGCTCCCTCGTGTTCCTGGCGGTCCTGCTCATCTCGGTCGTGGTCCTGGTGACCCTCGGCCTCATGGCCGGGCTGACGGCCAGACGGTGGCCGGCGCCGGCCACCGGAGCGTCATAGCGAGTTGTCCGTGCCCCGCACGGCCTGGTGGGCGTGGTGGGCGGCGAGTCCCGAGTCGGCCATGAACGGCCGGGCCGCCGCCCCTGGCGCGAAGCGCAGCCGCTTCTCCAGGCACACCACGGCACCTTTCTCGCGCCGGTTGGTGAAGCGGACGTCGTCGGCGAGCGCCCGCATGATCTGCAGGCCACGGCCGCTCTCGGCGTTGTCGGGCGCCTGGGTCACCTTGCGGGGGTCGAACCCGCCGCCGGTGTCGATGACCTTGATCGTGCACAGGTCGTTGTGAACTCCGGCGCTCACGGTGTACTCGTCGCTGGGCCCGGCGTGCCTGATCACGTTGGAGCACGCCTCGCTGAGCATGAGTTCGATGTCGTCGCGGATCTGCGGCTCCACGCCCAGAGTCTTGAGGCTGGCCTCGAGAATCTGTCTGATCAGGGGGACGCTCGCCGCATCCCTGGGCAAACGGAGCGCGATGGTTGCCTCCACTGTCTTCCTCCCCGTCTGGATGCGTGCCTGGAGACCTGCCCGCGATCGTGGACCCCAATCGTCCCTATGGCTGCAGGAGATCCTTCCTATGGCTCCAGGAGCCTGAGCGCGACCTCCAGGGACGCCGCGTTGATCTCCTCCTCCGACACCGACTCCTCCTGGGGCATCCACTTGCCCGCGTGCAGCGCGAACAGCGCCATGGAGTGGGCGATCCGCACCGCGAGCGGGTCGTCCGGGTCGCTCAGCTCGTTGACCAGCTCCAGCATCGTGTCGCGCAGGCGCAGCAGCTTCGGGTGGTCGCGCAGCGCCGTCTGGTTGCGCTCCATGAAGCGCGCGACCTCCAGGTAGCGGGGCCTGCGCAGCGCCTCGGCGTACCGCGTCACGATCTCGCGCCGCGCCTCCAGTGTCCTCGGCTGGCTCCTGGCCCACGCCAGGACCTCCTCGACCTCGGCCACGCGCAGGTCGGCCAGGCTGGCGACGATGTCGTCCTTGGTCTTGAAGTGGTAGTAGAGCGCCGCCTTGGTCACGCCGAGCTCCTCGGCGATCTCGCGCAGGGAGGTCGCCTCGTAGCCCTGCTCCGTGAACAGCCTGAGAGCGATCTCCTGGATACGCGTCCGGGTGTCTTCCCGCAAAGTGCACCTATTTCGACTTGACGACCGGCAAGTAAGTATCTACCTTAATGCAGGCTTGCCGGTCGGCAAGTAAGGAAGATCTTTTACTCCGGGGGTGTGCTTATGGAAGAAGCAGGAGGGCGCCGCCGAGAGGTCATGGTGGTCCTGCCGGGACTGATGCTGGCGATGATCCTCGCCATGCTCGACAACATGATCGTCGGTACGGCGATGCCCCGGATCGTGGGTGAGCTGGGCGGACTCCAGCACCTCTCCTGGGTCGTCACAGCGTATGTGCTCGGCACCACCGTCTCCACTCCCATCTGGGGGAAGATCGGCGACCTTTACGGACGCAAGACCATCTTCCTCGTCTCCATCGTCATCTTCATGATCGGGTCGGCCCTGTGCGGCATGGCCGGCTCGTCCGTCCTCGGCGGTCCCGACGGGGGCATGGCGGAGCTGATCGCGTTCCGAGCGCTCCAGGGCCTCGGCGCGGGCGGTCTCATGGTCAACGTCATGGCCATCATCGGCGACCTGGTGCCGCCCCGCGAGCGCGGCCAGTACCAGGGCATCATGGCCGGCGCCATGTCGCTCGCCATGATCGCCGGCCCGCTCGTCGGCGGCTTCATCACCGACCACCTCGACTGGCGCTGGGCCTTCTACGTCAACCTGCCCGTCGGCGCGATCGCGCTCGCCGTGCTGGCCGTCAAGCTCCACCTGCCCAAGCACCGCAACAAGGTGCGCATCGACTGGATCGGCGCGATCCTGCTGTCCATCAGCATCACCGCCATGGTCCTCGTCACGACCTGGGGCGGCAACGAGTACGACTGGGGCTCCTGGCAGATCCTCGGCCTCATCGGCGTCGCCGTCGTCACGCTCGCCATCTTCATCCCCGTCGAGCGCGCCGTCGCCGAGCCGATCATGCCGTTGCAGCTGTTCCGCAACCGCAACTTCACGCTGATCTCGGGCATCGGCTTCCTGCTCGGCTTCGCCATGTTCGGCGCGATCAACTTCCTGCCGCTGTTCCAGCAGATGGTCCAGGGCGCCACAGCCACCAACTCCGGCCTGCTCCTGCTGCCCATGATGGCCGCGGCCATGGTGGTGTCGCTGTTCGTCGGCCGGGCCATCACCGCCACCGGCAGGTACAAGATCTACCCGCTGATCGGCGGCGTCGGCATGGCGCTCGGCATGTGGCTGCTGTCCACCATGGACATGGACACGCCGGGCTGGCAGACCGGCGTCTACATCGCCGTGCTCGGCGTCGGCATGGGCTTCCTCATGCAGACCACCATGCTCATCGCGCAGAACAGCGTCGAGCAGAAGGACCTCGGCGTCTCCAGCAGCGCCACCACGTTCTTCCGCTCGATCGGCGGCTCGTTCGGCGTCTCCCTGTTCGGCGCCGTCTTCAACAACGGCTTCCAGAACGAGCTGACGGACAAGTTCGGCGCCCAGGCCGCCGAGAAGATCGCCAAGGGCGGCGGCCGGATGGACCCGGCCGCGCTGTCCCAGATGCAGCCGCAGATGCGGACCGGCCTGATCGAGGCGCTGGCCGGCTCCATCTCCAACGTGTTCTGGTGGGCCATCCTGTTCGCCGTCGTCGTGCCCGTGCTGGCGGCGTTCGTCAAGGAGATCCCGCTGCGCGGCGGCCCGGCCACCCCGGCGGAGCAGCCCGAGCCCGCCGTCGGCTGACCGCCGTCGTCCGGGAGCGGCCCGCCGGGCCGCTCCCGGACGCGTGGGCGGGCTCACGCGGGCGGCAGGCTGAAGATCCGGTCCAGCGCCGTCATCCGCAGCACATTGCGCAGGTACGGCGTCACGGCCACCACCCGCAGCACGGCGTCGGCCCGCTCGGCCTGGTGGTAGAGGCGGATGAGCGCCGCCAGGCCGGAGGAGTCGATGAAGGAGACCCCCGACAGGTCGACCTCCAGGCGGCGGAAGTCATCGGCCAGGGGCAGTGCCGCCAGCTCCGAGACGGTGCCGTAGTCTAGATCGCCACTGAGCGCGAGCCGCACCGTCATCGGGTCGGGTGTGGCGACCTCGATGCGCAACGGCTTCTTGTCCAGCACCCGTCCAGCTTATCGACGGAGGGAAAATGGGAGGCGAGAGCCCCGCCCGTTTCGGCACAATCCCCCCCATGGATTCCATCAGGCGCCCCCGGCCGGAGGACGCTTCAGCCATCCACGAGCTCCTGACGGCCGCCGACACGGCGGTCATCGGCCACGCCGACTGGACCCTCGACGACGTCAAGGCGGACCTTGCCGCGCCCGGCGCCGACCTCGACCGCGACGGCTGGCTGCGCCACGACGCCGAGGGCCGCCTGGTGGCCTGGGCCTGGGCGTACGCCAAGGGCCGCAGCGACCTCGTCGAGGTCGACGTCATCGTCCGCCCCGGCCGGGAGGACGTGGCGGGGCCCCTGTGGGGCACCGTGCTCGACCGGGCCCGGGAGCTGGCCAAGGAGCGCGGCCACGACGGCGTCACGGTCGACGCCGGCATCCACCGGGCCGACGAGGTCAAGCGCGCCCTCGCCGAGCGCCACGGCCTGCGGCCCGCGACCAGCTTCCACCGGCTGCGCATCGACCATGCGGGGCCGCTCGACCCGCCCGCGGTCCCGGCCGGCCTCACCCTGCACAGCGGCGAGAGCGAGGAGGCCCGCCGCGAGGCGCACCTGGTCCACCAGGGGGCCTTCTCCGAGCACTTCGGCTTCGTCAAGGTCGACTACGACACCTGGTACTCCCGTCGCGCCGCGCACCGCGCCACCGACTGGAGCCAGCTCACGGTCGCCCGGCTCGACGGCCGCCCCGCCGCGACCGTGATCGGCAACGACCAGTTCCTGTCCGACGAGGGCTGCGGCTACGTCGCCCTGCTCGCCGTGCTCCCGGAGTTCCGGGGGAGGGGCCTCGGACGCTTTTTGCTGAGGCACGCGTTCGCCGCCGACGCCGCCCGTGGCCGCCGGGGCACGATCCTGCACGTCGACTCCAACAACACCACGCCCGCCCTCGACCTCTACCTGTCGGCGGGCATGCGCACGGTCATGGTCATCGACGTCTGGCGCGCCCGCCTCTGACCCGCCTCCCCACGCGGGGGACCCGGGGGCCCGGGGGACTTGGGGACCCGCGAGGGACCAGCGGGACTCGGGGGAGGAGCCGTCAGACGCGGTGGGTCGCCAGATGGTCCAGGACCGACTGGTTGGCCTCCCAGCCGTCCGGGAACTTCACCGGCACCCCGAGCTGCACCGGCTCGGCCGACGGGTGCGCGTCCAGCAGCTCCGCGATGCCCGCCCGCGCCACCACCACGCACGCGTGCCGGTGCCGCGACGCCAGCACGCACAGCCGCCCCGACTCCAGGTGGAACGCCGTCGCGTCGCGGCGCCCCGACAGCGGGTGCAGCACGATCGTCACGTCGTACTCCCGGCCCTGCAGCCGGTTGGCCGTGTCCACGGTGATCTCCGGCGGCACCCCGGCGGCCCTGATCGCCGCCACCTGGTCCCGGTGCGCCGCCCCGACCGCGATCCGCTCGGCCGTCACGGGCCGCTCGCCCTGCTCGGAGCCCGCCACCGCGCCCCGCTGGAGCAGCCGGGCCGCCAGCAGCGCCACGGCCTCCACCGCCTCGCCGTCGGTGCGGACGGTGTGCCGGTTCGGCAGCTCCAGCAGCGCCCACCCCGACCGCGCCGCCTCCTCCAGCGCCCGGTCGTGCACGGTGCCCATGCCGCCCGTGGACAGCTCCAGCCGCCGCTCGTGCGGCTCCGTGCCCGCCCGGAACCCGGTGAACGGGTAGAACGCCCGCGACACCACCGGCGCGGCCGAGGCGGGCAGCCGCCACGACACCGGCAGCCGGTGGACCGGCAGGTCCGAGTTGTGCCGCAGCAGCACCGACACGGCGCTCTGCAGCGGGTCCCACGACAGCCCCGACCAGCGGTCGCCGTCCACGATCGAGAACGGGTCGAGCTGTCCCGGATCGCCCACGAACAGCGCCCGCTCGAACAGCCCCGCGATGCGCAGCAGCTTGTCCGAGCGCATCTGGTACGCCTCGTCCACGATCGCCCACGGCCACGTCCGGCCGGAGATCCACGCCCACTTGTCGGCGGTCGCGATCACGATGTCGGGGTCGCCGAGGTCCTGCACACGGGTGCCCACCGTGACGCCGGGCAGCTCCAGCAGCCGCAGCGGCGGGACGTAGCCGCCCGCCGACAGCCGCCCGACGGTCAGGTCCGGGTGCCGCTCGCAGATGCGCGTCACCAGGTCGTCCACCTGCTCGTTGGTCTGGGCGACGATCATCAGCGGCTCGCCGGTCGCGGCGATGTGCGCCGCCGCCCGTACGACGAGGGTGGACTTGCCCGCGCCCGGCGGCGAGTCGACGATTACGCCGCGATGCCGCGGCAGGTCGGCGAGCACGGCCCGGATGACCTGCTCGGGGCTCGGCTGGGGACTCGGCTCGGAACTCGGCGCGGGACCCGGACCGGGCGTCTCCTGCCGGACCGGCGGGGGACTCGTCACGACCACTCCTCCAGGGCGTCCTCGTCGCTCGGCGTGTACTCCCGCGGCGGGCCGCCGTGCGTCCACGGGGTCGCCTCCGGCTCGGGCAGGGCAGGCGAGCCCTGGAAGTCGTCGGTCAGCGAGGTGTAGCAGACCCGCTCGCCCACCTCCGGCACGGACCCGGGCGCGGCCGTCTTCCCCCGCCCCATCCCCTTGGTGATCTTCACCGTGACCAGGCCGTCGCCCGCCGACACGAGCTGGGCGCCCTGGGTGCGGCGCTGCGGGGTGCCGAGCGCGGTGCCGGGCGCCAGCCGTACGGGATCGTCGGTCTTGACCACCACGATCGGGCGCAGCTTGCGTGAGCGGCCCTCGCCCTCGGCGTGCTCGGGGTCAGTTTCGACGACCTCGCCCGCGAACGCCTCGCCGGTCAGCCGGTGCTCGGCCATGACCAGCGGATCGTCGTAGGCGCGCTGCACCTCGTAGGCGGCCTGGGCGCGCTCCATGCGGGCCAGGCGGGAGGCGGCGGCGACCGCGCCGTCGCGCCGGGCCTGCGGCGGCGCGCCCTCGGCGATCTGCGCGGCCATGCCGCTGAACGAGCCGCGGTCCTGCTCCCACCGCTGCGCCACGCTCGCCCCCTCCGGCAGGCCTCGCAGCAGGTCGATCGCCTGCCACATGAGCCGCCAGGTGGGTTCGAGCTGGGTGCGCAGAGCCTCGGTGATGCGCTCGGCCGAGCCGGCCTCGATGGCCGGGGCCAGCACCTCGGAGTCGAACCCCGGATCGGTCGCCGGTCCCGCGGGCGGCCACACGAGCGGGTCCTCGGCGTCGTCGCTCGGCCCGGTGGTGATCCACGCCATCAGCGCGGCCAGGTTGGCGTCCTCCAGACCGCTCTGCCCGCTCGCCCAGTGCCGCCCCAGCTCCTCGGTCGCGGCCGTCATCAGCGACGAGCCGGGGTAGGCGGCCCGCTCGCCGAAGTACGTCAGCCAGCGGCCGAGCAGCGGCACCCGCTCCGGCACCGGGTACGGCCCGTCGACCCGCCGGAAACGGGTGGAGCGGCCGAGCAGGCGGGTGAACCCGACGCCCGCCTGGTTCGGCACGACGAGCTGCGGCGCGTCGAGCACGCGCTCGTACGGGTCGGCGTTCTTGCGCTCCACCGTCTCGGTGCCGCCGAGGAAGCCCTCGATGTACGGCAGCAACTCGGCGGCCAGGTCGGCGGCCCAGGCGAAGCGCAGGTCGCGGTTGCGGGGCTGCGTCACCACGAGCAGGCGCGGCTCGTCGCGGCGGGTGCCGAGCATGGCGGCCAGCGGCGCGGCGGCCTCGCCGGACAGCTTGAGCGGGATGAACACCATGGGCCGCTCGGACAGGTGGCAGTGTCGCACGGTCGCGATGGGCTGCGCGACGCCCTCGTCGAGCGCCCGCAGCCGCGCGAGCGACGTCAGCAGGCTCACGCCGTCCACCTCCGCCGGGCGTCACGGACGGGGCTCACGCGAGGCACTCCCGGCGCAGGCGCTCGGCGTTGCGCAGCAGCCGGGCGATCTCCTCCTGCCCCTCGGCCGGGTCGCGGGTGCCGTCGGCCAGGCCCAGCGCCTCGCCGACGGAGGCCACCCCGCCCAGCTCGTCGCGCACCTGACGGCCCAGCAGGTCGCAGGCGCCCTCCTGCCGGGCCTCGTCGCGGCAGAAGAAGCACAGGTCGCACGTGGACAGGCAGTCGGGCGCGTACCGGGCGGTGGTGCGGCGCAGCGCGTCGGACAGCTCGGCCGCCGAGCGGGTGGGCAGCCCGTCCTCGCCCGGCACCAGGTCGAACGTCAGGTCCTCCGGCAGTCCTTCCACCAGCCGGTCGAGCCCCGTCATGCGGGAGAGTTGCCGCTCCAGCACGGCGAGCTGCCGGCGCACGTCGACGAGCGTGGCCACGGGCCGGTTGGCGAAGTTCTCGGGGCAGACGAGGACCACGTCGTGCGCCACGCGCCGAGGGTCGTGGCCGAGCTCCCCGAGCAGCCGGCGCAGCGCCAGCACGTACACGGCCGCCTGCCGCGCCGCCGCCGCCACCGCCGACGGGTCGGCCTGGCCGTCGATCACCGAGAACGACTTGATCTCCACGATGTGGAACCGGCCGCCGAGCTGGAACGCCACCACGTCCGGCTCCAGGAACGCGGTGTGCCCGGCGATCTCCAGGCCGAGCAGCGGATGGTCGTAGAGCGTGCCGGAGTCGTGGCCGTCGCGGGCCGCCCGGTCGAACAGCGCCCGCGTGTGGGCGTGGCGCAGGTGGGCTCCGACGTTCTCGACGTCGTGGTAGGCCACCTCGGCGACCGGCAGCTCCAGCAGCTCGCGCAGCATCCGCAGCAGCTCGGCGCACCCGTCGGCCTTCACCAGCGCCTCGAACGCGTTGCCCCGGGTGATCGCGAACGGCGACTGCCCGAACGGCGCCGGGAAGCCCAGGTGGCGAGCGGTGGCGTCCTTGTCGATGCCCGCGCCGTCCAGCAGCGCCCGCCGCGCGCAGCCGGGGTTGGCGGCGAGCGCGGCGATGGCGCGCGCGTCGTGCGGCTTCTGCGGCGTCGTGCCCCGCAGCGCGTCAAGCCGGTTCATCGGCTGCCCTTCATGTGCTCATCTGCCTGGTGCTCGTGTCGCTCTGTACTCATGTCGCTGTGTGCTCATGTCGCTGTGGCTCATGTCGCTGTGGCTCATGTCGCTGTGGCTGGTGTCGCTGTGTGCTCGTGTCGCTCTGTGCTCAGGTGGCCGCGCGGCCTGTCGCGGCCCGGGCGACGGTGCTCAGCGTAGCGGCGCCGAACAGTCGCGCCCGGTCACCGAGCTGGGCGGCCGCGCGTTTCGCCAGCTCGGCCCGGTCCCGCGTGTCGCGCCCGGCGTGTACGGCCAGCTCGGCCCGCGCCGCCTCGATCACCCGGAGCGGGTCGGGCGGGCCTAGGTCGTGGGCGGCGCCGCCCGGGATGTTGCGCGCCATCCGCGCGAGCAGCCGCTCCACCTGAGGATCCGGCTCCACCTCCGTGCCCGTGCCCGCGTCCGTGCCCGTGCCTGCCTCCGAGCCCGGGTCCGGGCACAGCCGCCGGGCCACGGCGACGGCGCAGGTCAGGAAGTGGACGCGGGGGCTGAGCGGGCCCACCATCCGCCGCTCCAGCGGCCACGCGCTCACCGCGAGCAGGCCGCGGGCGGGGGAGAGGCGGTCGGTCAGCGCGGCGCACAGGTAGTACGGGCGCCCGAACGGGGAGGAGGCGAACGAGCGCTCCTCGTCGCGGCGCAGGCTGGTGAGCTGGGCGCCGCGCAGGGAGCCGCCGAAGAACGCCTCGTTCACGGCCGCGATCAGCCGGGGCTGGGCCGGCACGCCGAGCAGGTCGAGCGCCTGGTGCGCCTGCTCCCGCACGGTGACGAGCCGCAACCCGCCCCCGCCGCTCCCGGAACCACCGCCGCTCCTGGAACCACCGCGGCTCCTGGAACCCGTGACCTTCCCGGAATCAGCGACCTTCCCGGAACCAGCGATCTCTTTCGAATCGTCGGCGGCTGGTGCCGGGTCGAGGTCGCCGGAGACCAGGGCGTCCCAGGTGCGCTCGGCGGCGCGCAGATCGGCCCGGAGCGTCCGGGCGGCGGCCGGGTCGCGGGCGCGCATGGCCCGGCGCACCCCGGCGCGCAGCTCGTCGATCCGCCGTTCCAGATCGTCCAGCCGATCACCCATGATCGTCCAGCCGGTCACCCATGGCGCGAGCGTAACAGGAGTTCCAGTATTTCCCAGTAATTTCCCGCTATAAGCGGAAATCTAGGTCGTAAGGGCCCCGGCGGCCACCCAGGTCCGGTCCTCCGTCAGGAACCGCAGCATCCGCAGCCCCGCCTCCTCCAACGCCCGCGCCAGGTCCTCGTCCGACAGCCGCCACGACGCGGACGACTGCGTCCACACGCGCCCGTCCACCTCGTACCGCATGGTCGCGGTGAACCGCCCCGGCTCCGGCTGCTCCAGCGCGGCCAGCTCGACGGTGACGCCGTCCTCGGTCCTGCCCTGGCCCACCTCCCAGGCGTCGAGCCGCTCCGGCGGCATCCACTGGAGGAGCACGTGCCCGTCCGGCGCCACGTGGCGGGCGCACGCCTCCAGCAGCGCGCGCCGCCCTTCCGCGTCCGCGGTCTGCACGAGCTGCGAGGCCAGCACGACCGTGTCGAAGCGCCGCTCCAGCCGCAGCTCGCCGATGCGCGCCCGCACGGTGGTCGCGCCGCGCACGTGCGCGAGCATCTCCGCCGACTCGTCCACGGCCACGACCTCGAAGCCCAGCTCGACCAGCGGGTGGGTCATGCGGCCGGTGCCGCAGCCCAGCTCCAGGATCGTGCCGCCCGCCGGTGTCACGGCGGCGATGATCTCGGGCTCGCCGCGGGAGCGCTGCGTCGCGTAGAACTCCACGGGCGAGCCGTCGGGGGTGATGGGGCCCGACCCGGTGCCGCTGTTCGGTGCGATCGTCATGATGGCGACTCTAACCACCGCCAGAACCACCGCCAAGGGTACGGGGGCTTGCCGGAAACGGCCCCGCGCGCCACCCGGGAGCGCGACCATGGTGCGCGTGCCGCTACGTGGAGTGATCGGGATCGTGATCGGGACGGTGGCGGGGCTGGCCGCCCTGCCGGTGGTGTACTACCTGACCGAGGCGGGCGCCCGCGCGCTGCGGACCGCCTACACCTCCTTCGCGCCCGGGCCCGCCGGGCTCGGGCTGCTCGCGGCCGCGGCGGTCCTCGCCG
>NZ_JBEXDT010000147.1:0-13985 GCF_040605905.1 Nonomuraea sp. NPDC005501
CGCGCGGCTGGCGGGCCGACGAGGCGGCCCGGGCGGTGCTGCTGGCCGCGCTGCCCGCGGAGAGACTCGCCGAACGGCTCTCTCTCCTGTACGCCGAGGCCACCGCCGAGGAGAAGCTGGCCGTGTTCAAGGCGCTGCCGCTGCTGCCGGTCGGGGCGGAGGTCGTCCCGCTGCTGGAGGACGCGATCCGCACCAACGACGCCCGGCTCCTGGCCGCCGCGCTCGGCCCTGCCGCCCGGCACCTGGACCAGGCAACGTGGCGGCAGGCCGTGCTCAAGTGCGTGTTCACCGGGGTGCCGCTCGACGGCGTGCACCGTCTCGCCCAGCGGGCCGACGCGGAACTGGCCGCCATGCTCGCCGGGTTCGCCGCCGAGCGCGCCGCCGCCGGCCGCACCATGCCCGCCGACGCCGCCGCCCTCCTCGACCGTCTCATCCAGCGAAGCCGGACTGGCTGATCCGGCAGTGGGAGGCCTGATGCGAATCTTCGACCCGCACATCCACATGACGTCGCGCACCACCGACGACTACCGGAGGATGGCGGCGGCGGGCATCCGCGCCGTCGTCGAGCCTGCCTTCTGGCTGGGCCAGCCGCGTAGCAATCCCGGCTCGTTCGTCGACTACTTCGACTCCTTGCTCGGCTGGGAGCCGTACCGGGCCGGATCGTTCGGCATCCGCCACCACGCCGCGATCGCGCTGAACCCCAAGGAGGCCAACGACCCCCGCTGCCGGCCGGTGCTCGACCTGCTCCCCCGCTACCTGGAGAAGGACGGCGTGGTCGCGGTCGGCGAGATCGGCTACGACTCGATGACGCCCGAAGAGGACGACGCGTTCGCCCGGCAGCTCGCCCTCGCCGTCGAGCACGGCCTGCCGGCACTGGTCCACACCCCGCACCGCGACAAGGCCCGGGGGACTCGGCGGACCCTCGACGTGGTGGCCGCCTCCGGCATCCCGCCGGGCCGGGTCCTCGTCGACCACCTCAACGAGCTCACCGTCGGCCAAGTGCACGAGTCCGGCTGCTGGATGGGCTTCTCCCTCTACCCTGAGACCAAGATGTCGCCGCCCCGGATGGTCGAGATCCTGAGCCGGCACGGGCTGGAGCGGATGCTGGTCAACTCCGCGGCCGACTGGGGGAGGTCCGACCCGCTGCTCACGGTGGAGACCGCGCGAGCCATGCTGGCGGCGGGCTTCGACGAGGACGACGTCGACAAGGTGATGTGGCGCAATCCCGTGGAGTTCTTCGGCCAGTCGGGCCGGCTCGACCTGTCCGAGGCGGACCAGGCGGAGCCGGCGTTCCAGGGCAACTCGATCCTGCGCGGAGGAAGCTGATGCGGCTGCGCGACCCGGCCGGGCGCGTCCTGCATCTGGGCTACTGCACCAACGTCCACCCCGCCGAGGACCTCCGTGGCGTCGTCGCGCAACTGGACGAGTTCGCCGTGCCCGTCCGCGAACGGCTGGACGCGCCCGTGCTCGGCCTGGGCCTGTGGCTGGCCGCGCCCGTGGCGGCCGAGCTGGCCGCCGACCCCGCGGGCCGCCGGCGGCTGCGCCGCGAGCTGGACGCCCGGGGGCTGGAGGTCGTGACCCTCAACGGCTTCCCCTACCGGTCGTTCCAGGACCCGGTCGTCAAGCACGCCGTCTACCAGCCCGACTGGACCAGCCGGGAGCGGCTGTCGTACACGCTCGACCTGGCCCGTGTCCTGGCCGACCTGCTGCCCGCAGACGCCGTACGCGGCTCGGTCTCGACGCTGCCGCTGGCCTGGCGCGAGCCCTGGGACACCGGCATGGCCGGGCGGGCCGCTCGGCGGCTCGACGAGCTGGCCAAGCGGCTGGCCGGAATCGAGGCGGCGACCGGGCGCGTCATCAGGGTGGGCTTCGAGCCGGAGCCCGGCTGCGTCATCGAGACGACGGCCCAGGCCGCGGCCCGCCTCGCCGGGGTGGACACGGACCGGCTCGGGATCTGCCTCGACCTGGCCCACCTGGCGTGTGCCTGGGAGCGGCCGGCCGACGCCCTGCGCACGCTGTGGGGGGCGGGCCTGCCGCTGGTGAAGGTCCAGCTGTCGGCCGCTCTGGAGAGCGCCGAGCCCGCGGCGCTGCGGGAGTACGCCGAGCCGCGCTTCCTGCACCAGACCCGCAACCCCGACGGCGCGGCGGCCGACGACCTCGGCCAGGCGCTGGCGGCCGGTCTCCCGGCGCCCTGGCGGGTGCACTACCACGTGCCCCTGCACCTGCGGCCCGAGCCGCCGCTGTCGGCCACGACGGGCGTGCTCCGCGAGGCCCTGGCCGAGCTGGTCGCCCACGGGGAGTGCGATCACTACGACGTGGAGACCTACACCTGGAACGTGCTGCCGCCGGCGCATCGTCCCCGCACCTCGCAGGAGCTCGCGGCGGGGATAGCCGCCGAGCTGGCCTTCGCCCGCGACCAACTCCACCGTCTGGGAGTTCACCCGTGACCTCTCCACGGGGAAGCGCGCGCGGCGCCTCGCATCTCGTCCTCGACGTGGTCGGGCTCACCCCCCGCCTGCTGACCCACATGCCCCGCCTGCGGGCGGTGGCCGGGACCGGCTTCCAGGCCCGGCTCGGCACCGTCCTGCCCGCCGTCACCTGCCCCGTCCAGTCGACGTTCCTGACCGGGCTGCCTCCCTCCGCGCACGGCATCGTGGGCAACGGCTGGTACTTCCGCGATCTGGGCGAGGTGCTGCTGTGGCGCCAGCACAACGCCCTCGTCCGTGGCGAGAAGGTCTGGCAGGCCGCCCGCCGGCGCAAGCCCGGCTTCACCGTGGCCAACATCTGCTGGTGGTACGCCATGGGCGCCGACGTCGACTGGACCGTCACCCCACGGCCGATCTACCACGCCGACGGCCGCAAGGAACCCGACTGCTACACCTACCCTCCCGGACTGCACGACGAGCTGACCGCGCACCTCGGCCCGTTCCCGTTGTTCTCCTACTGGGGGCCGGGGGCGGGCATCGCCTCCTCTGCCTGGATCTGCGCGGCCACCCGGCACGTCATGACGACCCGCGACCCCGACCTGACCCTCGCCTACGTGCCGCACCTCGACTACGACCTCCAGCGGTACGGGCCCGGCGACCCCCGTTCGGCCGCAGCCGCGGCCGAGCTGGACGGGGTGCTGGCGCCGCTGCTGGACGCCGCCCTCGACCGGGGGACGACGGTGACCGTCCTGTCGGAGTACGGCATCACCGACGTGTCCCGGCCGGTCGCGGTCAACCGGCTGCTGCGCGCGGAGGGCCTGCTCCACGTCCACACGCAGGCCGGCATGGAGTACCTGGACCCGTGGACCTCCCGCGCCTTCGCCGTGGCCGACCACCAGGTGGCCCACGTCTACGTACGGGACCCGGCCGACGTGCCGGCCGTGGCGCGGCTCTGCGCCGCCCTGCCCGGCGTGGCGGAGGTGCTCGGCGAGGAGCACAAGACGGCCCGCGGCCTCGGCCACCCGCGCTCCGGCGAGCTGGTGCTGCTGGCCGATCCCCACGCATGGTTCACCTATTACTACTGGCTCGACGACGCCCGGGCGCCGGACTTCGCCCCCCTGGTGGAGATCCACCGCAAGCCTGGCTACGACCCGGCCGAGCTGTTCTTCGACCCGGCCGGCCCGGGACGGGCCAGGCGGCGGGCGGCCCTGGCCCTCCTCAGGAAGAAGGCCGGCATGCGCTACCTGATGGACGTCGTCGGCCTCGACGCGGGCGCCGGCGCCGTCCGCGGCTCCCACGGCCTGCTCCCCCGCGATCCGGAGGACGGGCCCCTGCTGCTGTGCTCCGACCGGTCCGCCGCCCGCGACCACCTCGCGGCGACCGAGGTGAAGGACTTCCTCCTCGGCCGTACACCCTAGGCCCCGGCCGGTGCGCACAGCGGTGCTCAGACGGTGGGCATCGTCCCCCGGCTCAGGTGGCGCGGTGCCGGGAGCGGCGGGCCGGGCGGATGTTGGCGTTGAGGTGGAAGACGTTGTCCGGGTCGTAGACGGCCTTCACCGCCGCCAGCCGCCCGTACTTCTCCGCCCCGTACGCCGCCCGCACCCGGTCCGCTTCCCGCTCCACCTGGAAGTTCACGTACGAGCCGGCGCCCATGGCGTGCGGGAGCACCGCCTCCCAGGCGGCCCGCGACCACGCCCGCTCGGCCGGCAGCGCCTCGGGCGACGACGTGAGCGCCGTGAAGCAGAGCGTGTGGTGCGGCAGGCGGGTGCCGCCGTAGGCGGTGGCGGCGTCGTCCACGGCGCAGAACTCCCCGTCGAGGCGGAACGACGGCATGAACGTCATCGCCGACCCCTTGAGAGCCGCCTGCTCGCACAGCGTGGCCGCCGCCCCCGGGGTGATCGCGGCGAGGTCCAGCGCCCTCTCGTAGGCGTGGACGCCCCAGGGGGCGGTGGCGTCCAGGAACGCCTGGAGCCGCGGGTACGGCATGGCGTCGGCGTACGTGAACAGCGGCCTCAGCATGTCCTCGACCCCGGTCACCGTCGCCCGGTGCTCCTCAGCCGAGCCGAATCCCGCGATCAGCAGCGCGTGGCCGGGCCTGGAGCGGTGCGGCGGCGGCACGAACGGCGCGGGCGGCGCGGTCAGCCCGTACGCGGCCAGCACCCCGGCACGCCGGGGCAGCCCGGCGATCGCCTCCTCGATCACCTGGAGCGCCTCCGGCCCGCGCTCGGCCTCCCAGAACAGCAGCGCGAAGTGGACCTCGGGCCCCACCGGGTGCAGCCGGAAGGTGAAGCCGGTGACGACGCCGAAGTTCCCGCCGCCGCCCCGGATGGCCCAGAACAGCTCGGGATGGTCGCGGGCCGAGGCGTGGACGTACTGGCCGTCCGCGAGGATCAGGTCGGCGGACTCCAGGTTGTCGGCCGAGAGGCCGTGCATCCGGGTCAGCCAGCCGAACCCGCCGCCCAGTGTCAGCCCGCCGACACCCGTGTGGCTGACCGTGCCGCCGGGCGTGGCCAGGCCGTGCGCCTGCGTGGCGGCGTCGAGGTCGGCCCAGGTGGCGCCGCCCTCGCAGACGGCGCGGCGGGAGGCGGGGTCCACCCGCACCCGACGCAGCCCGCTCAGGTCCACCATGAGGCCGCCGGAGGTCACGGCGGAGCCGCCGACGTCGTGGCCGCCGCCGCGTACCGAGATCTCCAGCTCCTCCTCGCGGGCGAACCTGATCGCCGCCGACACGTCGCCGGGGCCGGTGCAGCGGACGATCGCGGCCGGCCGGTGGTCGACGGCGCCGTTCCAGAGCGCGCGGGCGACGTCGTAGCGGGGGTCCTGCTCCGTGACCACGCGTCCCGTGCACCTCTCGCGCAGCGTCTCCAGCTCACGTTTGATCAGCCGCACCATGACGCCCTCCCGGCCGGCCCTCCCCCAGAGCCGGCGGTCAATGTCAACTCATCGTAGTTTTCGGCGAACCCGTCGTGTCCCGGTGACCGGTGAAATCCTGGTCATGCCCGTCGTCCCGGCCGTCCGCCGCGGCGGACGGGGGCGGCCGTACGGGCTCGTGCGGGTGATCGTAAGATCACCAAGATGACGATCGGCCCTGTGGCGATGGGTGGCCGGCCCGACGAGGTGCGCGCCCCCGAGGAGTGGCTCACCCCCGTCGAGCGGGAGCGGGCCGCGCGGTTCGCGTTCGACGCCGACCGCGCCGCGTTCGTCGCCGCCCACCTGCTCGTACGGCAGTGCGCCGCGGCCGCCCTCGGCCGGCGCCCGGAGGAGCTGACGCTGCTCCAGCGCTGCGACGTCCACGGCCCCGGCCACGGCCGGCCGTACGTCGAGCAGGCTCCCTCCCTGGGCGTCAGCTTCAGCCACACGCGCGGCTACGTCTGCGCGGCGGCCGGCGACGGGCGGGTGGGGGTGGACGCGGAGCGCGTGCCCGCGGGCCCGCTCGACGGGGCGCTGGCCGAGGTGGCGCTCACCCCCCGCGAGCGTGCCGGGGTCACCCGCAACGACGAGCTGATCCGGCTGTGGGCCCGCAAGGAGGCGCTGATCAAGCGCGGCGAGCTGTCACTGGACCTGCTGCGGACGGCGGAGATCGACTGGGCGGGGCGCCACGTGCTGGAGTGGACGGCCGAGGCGGACGTCATGGTGGCTGTTATCACAGACGCCCCAGCCCGCAGACTGCCGCTTTCCGAATAAACTGGACGTATGTTTTACAGGAAGCCCTTGGAGGAGCGGATCGCGGACCGCGTGGCCGCGCGCAAGCCGCTGGAGGAGGGCAAGACCTTCGAGCACGGACCGGCGAAGTTCGTGTTCGTCTTCCTCATCGCCGCCGTCGTGATCATGCACGTCGTCGGCGTCGCGATCGTCATGGCCTTCGCCTAGACCGGGTGCCTCGACCAGGCGCCTGGACCCGCGCCCGGGCCGGGCGATCGCCCGTGGGATCGATGAGCGTGCGCTAGATTGGAGATCATGAGCGCGCCCCGCTGGCTTTCCCCCGCCGAGCAGCGTGCCTGGCGCACCCAACTGGCCCTGCACAAGCTGCTCATGCACCGGCTCGACCGTGAGCTGCAGGCCCACTCGCTGTCCGTGAACGACTACGAGATCCTGGTCAACCTCTCGGAGAGCTCCGGCAGGCGGATGCGCATGAGCGACCTGGCCGACGCCACGATCCAGTCACGCAGCCGCCTGTCCCACCAGATCTCCCGCATGGAGGCCAAGGGCCTGGTCGCCCGTGAGGAGTGCCGCGACGACCGGCGCGGCACGTTCGCGGTGCTGACCGACGAGGGCTGGGACACCATCCAGCGCGTGGCGCCCGACCACGTGGCCGGTGTGCGCGAGCACTTCATCGACCGGCTCACCGACGAGCAGCTCGACGCCCTGGAGAGGGCCTACCGGCCGATCGTCGAGCACCTCAAGGAGCTGCGCTGACCCGTCCCCGCACGGCGGGGCGGCGAGCGCCGACACCCAACCGATATCGGTGACCGGCGCACGCTGATCCGGACGCTCGCTACGATCCGCTCATGCCGAGAAAGCTGCTGCTCGTCGTTCTTGTCGCGCTCATGTCGGCCTGTTCGTCGGGTGGCGGCGGGGAGCTGCCCGCCGGGCCCGACCTGATGAAGAAGGCGTCGGAGGCCATGAAGACGGTCACGTCGGCCACGTTCTCCATCGCCACCGAGGGCAAGCCGAAGGTGCCGCTGAAGAAGGCCGACGGCCGTCTCACCTCGGCGGGCGACGCCGACGGCACGCTCACGCTGGAGGTGCTCGGCAGTCTCCAGGAGATCACGTTCGCGCTCGTCGGCGACACCGTCCACTTCAAGGGGCCGACCGGCGGCTTCCAGCGGCTGACGCGCAAGGAGCTGGCGCAGATCTACGACCCGTCGCTCATCCTCGACCACGACAAGGGCGTCCCCCAGCTGCTGGCCACCGCGGCCGACCCGCGCGTGGAGGCGGAGGAGGACGGCGCCTACCGGGTGGCGACGACGTTCTCCGGCCAGGTGCTCGGCACGATGGTGCCCGGCGTCACCCAGGGCGTCAACGGGACCCTCTGGGTGGACAAGGCGACGAGCCGCCTGCGGAAGGTGGAGCTGCCGCTGCAGGACGGCACGGTCACGGTCACGTTCAGCGACTACGACGCGCCGGTCACGATCACGCCGCCGCCGGCCGGCTGAGGCCGGCGGAATGGGCTCCTTGACGACGGGACCGGCCGGCGAGGACCCGGCGGTCCGGAGTGACGAGAACCGTCCGGCGAAGGCGGCCCGCCGGGTCGCGCTCGGCGTCGGCGGCGCGGTGGTGCTGCTCGCGGCGCTCGACGCCTACGTGGTGGTGACCGTTCTCATCGACATCGCCGAGGACGTCGGCATCCCGGTCAACCGCCTGGAGCGGGCCACGCCCGTGGTCACGGGGTTCCTGCTGGGGTACGTGGCGGCGATGCCGCTGCTGGGCCGGCTCTCCGACCGGTACGGCCGCAGGCCCCTCATCCACGCCTGCCTGGCGGCGTTCGCGCTCGGCTCGGTGCTGACGGCGCTGGCGGCCGGCGAGGCCATGGTGGTCGCCGGCCGGACCGTCCAGGGCGTGGCGGGCGGCGCGCTGCTGCCCATCACGATGGCGCTCATCGCCGACCTGTGGGGCGAGCGGGAGCGGCCCATGGCGCTCGGCGCCGTGGGAGCGGCGCAGGAGCTGGGCAGCGCCCTCGGCCCCCTGTACGGCGGGCTGCTGGCGGCGCTCCCCCGCACCTCGTTCCTGGGGGTCGAGCTGGGCGGCTGGCACGCCATCTTCTGGATCAACGTCCCGCTCGCCGCCCTGGCCGCCGTCGCGGTGCACCGCTGCGTCCCCCCGCCCTCTCCCCCAGCGGTACGGGCGGCGGACGGCACGGGAGCTGTGGAGCGCGCGGACGGCACGGGCACCGTGGGGCGGGTGGACGGCACGGGGGGCGCGCTGCTGGCGCTCGCCCTGGCCCTCCTCGTGGCCGGCCTCTACAACCCGGACCCCGCCAAGGCCGTCCTCCCGTCCTGGGGCCTGCCGCTGATCGCCGCCGGGCTGCTCGCCGGGGCCGCGTTCGTCCGGTGGGAGATCCGCTCCCCCGTACGGCTGCTCGACCTGTCCGGCACCCGCAAGGGGCCGCTGCTGGCCACGCTCGGCGCCAGCTTCCTGACCGGCGCGGCGCTGCTGGTCACCATGGTGTTCGTGCAGTTCACCGCGCAGACGCTGCTGGAGATGGAGGCCCTGGAAGCCGCCGCGCAGGTGCTGGGCTGGTTCCTGATCGCGCTGCCCGTGGGCGCGGTCGCCGGCGGCCTGCTGGCGCGCCGGCTGGGTGACCGTTCCGTCGCCGTGACGGGCCTGCTGGTCGCCGCCACGGGGTACGCGCTGATGAGCCGCTGGCCGCTGGACCTGGCCGGCGCCCGTCCGCAGATGAGCGCCGACCTGGTGGTCGCCGGGCTGGGCCTGGGCCTGGTCATCGCCCCCGTGTCGGCGGCCGTGCTGCGCGTCACGCCGGCCGCCCAGCACGGCGTGGCCTCGGCCGCCGTGGTGGTGGCCCGGATGATGGGCATGCTGATCGGCATCGCGGGCGTGTCGGCCTGGGGGTTCTACCGGTTCCAGTCGCTGACGGCGCACCTGGACACGCCGCTGCCGTTCGGCGTCGACCCGGCGGTGTACGCCCGCAGGATGGCGGACTACCTGGCCCGGGTCGACGCCGCGCTGCACCTGGAGTACACCGAGATGTTCCTGGTGACGGCGGTGCTGTGCCTGATCGGCGCCGTGGTCGCCCTCTTCATGCCCGGACGCGGCGCCTGAGCGGGCGGTGCGTCAGGGCGGGAGGGTGCGTCAGGGCGAGGGCGCGTCAGGGCGAGAGGCGGTGCAGGTCGCGCGGGAACAGCGCCGCCTGGCGGATGTTGGGCGCGCCCGTCAAGCGGGCCGTCCAGCGTTCCAGGCCGATCGCGAACCCGCCGTGCGGCGGCATCCCGTGCTCGAACGCCCGCAGGTACCCCTCGTACGGCTCCACGGCCTCGCCGCGGGCGGCCAGCGCGTCCAGGTAGTCCTGGTGACGGTGCAGCCGCTGCCCGCCCGTCACCAGCTCCAGCCCGCGGAACAGCAGGTCGAACCCGTTGGAGTGGCCGGGACGCGCCGGGTCGGGATGCGTGTAGAAGGGACGTTTGACCATCGGGTAGCCGGTGACGAACAGGAACTCCGATCCGTGCTCCCGCAGCGCCCACTCCGACAGCCACCGCTCCTGCGCCGGCGACAGGTCCGGCTCGCCGTCCTCGCCGCTCATGCGCTTGGCCTCGGTGAAGGGGACGGCCGGGATCTCGGCCGGCACCTCGGGCAGCGCGGCGGCCAGGGCCTCGACGGCGGGGGCGGCGCGCAGCCGTACCGACTCCAGCATGCCCGCCAGGGCCTCGCGCAGGACGGCCATCACGTCGCGGTGGTCGCGGACGAACCCCAGCTCGGCATCCAGGCTCGTGTACTGCGCCAGGTGGCGGGCGGTGTCGTGCGGCTCGGCCCGGAACACCGGCCCCACCTCGTAGACCCGCTCGAACACGCCGACCATCGCCTGCTTGAAGAACTGCGGCGACTGGGCGAGGTAGGCGGGACGGCCGAAGTAGTCGACGGTGAAGACGTTCGCGCCGGACTCGGTGGCCGAGGCGACGAGCTTCGGGGTGTGGATCTCGGTGAAGCCAAGCCGGTCGAGCGTCGCCCGGAACCCGGCCACGCTCGCCGCCGAGATCTCCAGCGGCGCGCGCAGCAGCGGGTGCCGCAGCGCGACGGGCGCGTGGTCGAGGACGGCCGGCAGGGCGGCCGGGACGACGGGCCGGTACAGGTCGAACGGCGGCGCCTTGACGGGCTCCGACAGCACCTCGATGCGGGGCTCGGTGAGCTCCGCCCCGCCTGGCGCGTGCGCGCCGGGCGTCACGAGGCCGGTGACGTGCACGACGCTCTCCTCGGGCGGGAGCACCGTCCCGGGCGGGACGACGACCTGGGCGACGCCGCGGCGGTCGCGGACGAGGAGGAAGGACACGGATTTCAGCCGCCGGCGGCGATGGACCCATCCGGCGATCGTCACTCGTTGGCCGGCGTGCTCCTTGAGCTGCGCCGACAGGACACGAGAGATCATCACTGCTCCTTGGAGGACGTGTGTGATCCCTTGGGAGTGCGGGGGAGAAGGGAGCTCCCGGTGCCACCGCACTTTCGCCGCCCCGGACGGGACGGCCTCCGTGACCCGATGACGGGGGTCAGGCCGGCGGGGCATTTCCTCCCCGCACTCGGGAGTGTCTTCGCCGGGAGGCACGGGGCCGCCTTCGCAGCTGCCGGCGGCTCTCTCCGCCCGCGCGGTCTTCCGGCTACTCGTCTCCGTCAACGTGTTAGCCGTGGATGTTAGCCGCCGCCCCGCGACGAGGCAACGCGATTGCTGCCGGGTCGCGGGGGCCGGGCCGTCACTTCTTCTGCTGGGAGGCGCCGCCCTTGCGCTTCTCGCGGATCTTCATCGTCACCTCGATGGGCGACCCGGCGAAGCCGAACTCCTCGCGGATGCGCCGCTCGATGAAGCGCCGGTACGTCTCCTCCAGCCACCCCGAGGTGAACAGCACGAACTTCGGCGGCTCCACCGACGCCTGGGTGGCGAACAGGATCTTCGGCTGCTTGCCGCCCCGGACCGGCGGCGGCGTCTGCTGCACCAGCTCGGTCAGGAACGCGTTGAGCCTGGCCGTGGGCACTCGCGTCGACCACGACTCCAGCGCCTTCTCCAGGGCCGGGACGAGCCGGTCCACGTGGCGGCCGGTGCGGGCGGAGATGTTGACCCGCAGCGCCCACGGGGTGCGCACGAGCTGCCGGTCGATCTCCTTCTCCAGGTAGTAGCGGCGGTCCTCGTCGACGAGGTCCCACTTGTTGAACGCGACCACCATGGCGCGGCCCGACTCGATCACCAGGCCGATGATGCGCAGGTCCTGCTCGGTGAGCGGCTCGCTGGCGTCGATCAGCACGACCGCCACCTCCGAGCGCTCCAGCGCGGCCCGGGTGCGCATGGCCGCGTAGAAGTCGGCGCCCTGCAGCTCGCGGTCGCGCCGCCGGATGCCGGCCGTGTCGACGAAGCGCCAGGTGCGCCCGCCGAGCTCGATCAGCTCGTCCACCGGGTCACGAGTGGTGCCGGCCATCGGGTCGACCAGCACCCGCTCCTCGCCGGCGAGCTTGTTCAGCAGCGACGACTTGCCGACGTTGGGCTTGCCGAGCAGCGCCACCCGGGCGGGGCCACGCTCGGTGCCGAACGTCTCGCGCGGCGTCTCCGGCAGCGCGTCGAGGACCACGTCCAGCAGGTCGCCGCTGGAACGGCCGTGCAGGGCCGAGACCGGGTACGGCTCGCCGAGGCCGAGTGACCACAGCGCGGCGGCCTCCAGCTCGACCAGCTGGTTGTCGACCTTGTTGGCGGCCAGGATGACCGGCTTGCCCGACTGGCGCAGCACCGAGCCGACGATCTCGTCGGAGTCGGTCGCGCCCACGGTCGCGTCGACCACGAACACGATCACGTCGGCCAGCTCGACCGCGACCTGCGCCTGCTCGGCGATGCGCAGGCCCATGCCGGTGGCGTCGGGGTCCCAGCCGCCGGTGTCGACGACCGTGAAGCGCTTGCCGCGCCAGTTGGCCTCGTAGGTCACCCGGTCCCGGGTCACGCCGGGCACGTCCTCGACGACCGCCTCCCGGCGGCCGATGATGCGGTTGACCAGCGTGGACTTGCCCACGTTCGGCCGTCCGACGATGGCCACGACGGGCAGCGGACCGCTGTCGTCGTGCTCTTCCGTTAGTGCGAGGTCGTCGAGATCAGCCTCGACCCAGTCCCCCGTAGACACGATGTTTCATCCTTAGTGAGTCCCGCACCTGTTCAGGCGCGCTCGTAGTGCTGGCCGCCGGAGCCGCTCCGCGCCGCGGAACCGCTCCGCTCCTCGACCAGTCTCAGCACCTCCGCGATGACCTGCTCCAGGTTCAGCGCGGTGGTGTCGAGCTCGACGGCGCCATCCGCCATCGAGAGTGGATCGGTCTTGCGTGTCGAGTCGAGCCTGTCGCGCCTGGCCAGCTCGGCCTGCTGGGCCTCGACCGTCGTCGCCGGACCCGTGGTCGCGGTGGACTCGGCGGCGCCGGACAGCTCCGCGTGGCGGCGCCGGGCGCGGGCCTCGGCGCTGGCCGTCAGGTAGATCTTGAGCGTCGCTTCGGGCGCGACGACCGTGCCGATGTCACGGCCCTCGACCACGATGCCGCCGTCGCCGATGATCCGCCGCTGCAGGGCCACGAGCCGGGCCCGCACCTCGGGCACCGCCGCGACCAGCGAGACGGCGCCGGTCACCTGGGCGCCCCGGATCGGCCCCGCCACGTCCACGCCGTCGACGTGGATCGACGGGGCGTCGGGGTCGGTGCCGGAGACGATCTCGGGCTCGACGGCCCGCGCCGCGACCGCGTCGGTGTCGGCCGGGTCCACGCCCTGCTCCAGCACCCACCAGGTCATCGCCCTGTACATGGCGCCGGTGTCGAGGTAACGCAGGCCGAGGGCCTTGGCCACCCCGCGCGACGCGCTCGACTTGCCCGACCCCGAAGGGCCGTCCATGGCGACGACCAGACCGGCCACGGCCTCTCCTTCTTCACGCTCTCAAGGCTCTTGCTCGACCTCAAGAGGCTACCGCCTCGCGCCCCTTCCGGCGTCCGCCCGCGTCCCCCCGCACCTGGCGGAGCGCGCCGCCGGGACGGCCGGTGCGGCAGGCCGTAGGACCACAGAGCCGTGGCAGTCCGGTAAGGGGCCGTATGACGAGTAAGGGGCGGCATTCCGGTTAGGGACCGTACATGGTCGAACGGGTTACGGTGGTGGTGGCCACCAGGAATCGACGGCGCGCGCTGGCCGGGTCCCTCCCCCACCACCCACGCCCCGTCATCCTGGTCGACAACGGCTCCACCGACGGCAGCCCCGGCTTCGTCCGCCGCCACTTCCCCGGCGTCACCGTCGTCGAGGCCGGCCGGAACCTGGGCGCGCCGGCCCGCAACGTGGGCGTGCGCATGGCGCGGACCCCGTACGTGGCCTTCGCCGACGACGACTCCTGGTGGGCGTCCGGGGCGCTGGCACGGGCGGCGGACGTCCTCGACGCGCACCCACGCCTGGCCGTGCTGGCCGCCCGCGTCCTCGTCGGCCCCCAGGAGCGCCCCGACCCGGTGTGCGAGGAGATGGCCCGCTCCCCGCTCGGCCACGACCCGGACCTGCCCGGCCCGAGCGTGCTGGGCTTCCTCGCGTGCGGCGCGGTGGTACGCAGGGACGCCTACCTGGAGGCCGGCGGGTTCGACGACGTCATCTTCTTCTTCGGCGAGGAGGAACGCCTGGCCATGGACCTGGCCGCGAAGGGCTGGGGGCTCGCCTACGTCGACGACGTGGTGGCCCACCACCATCCGTCCCCGTCGCGGGACCCGCGCGGGCGCAGGGAGCTCGCCACGCGCAACTCCGTGCTCACGGCCGTGCTGCGCCGCCCGTGGAGCGTGGTCGCCCGGCGCTCGCTGGCCGCCCTGCGCCAGGGCCCGCGCGGCTGGCGGGGGCTGCGCACGGCCGTT
>NZ_JBEXDT010000148.1:0-13875 GCF_040605905.1 Nonomuraea sp. NPDC005501
CCCGAGACCGTCTCGACCGACTACGACACCTCCGACCGGCTCTACTTCGAGCCGCTCACCCTGGAGGACGTCCTGGAGGTCGTCCACGCCGAGCACCCTGCCGCGGGTGCGCGATCGTGCTCATGCGCGGCACCGTCCTCCTGGTCAGCGCCGCTGTATCTGGTCAGCCGCGGCTGCTGGCCGGGCGCTTCCCCGGCACACCGCGGCCGACCTGGCGCAGGTCATGCGCATCCTGGCGCCGCTGGTGCGGGTACCACCCAGGGCGGTGTGGGGCAAGGCCGGGCAGACCGCGTACGCGACGGCCGAGTCGTGGCTGGGCCGGCGACGTCAGAGGGATCTGGTGGCGGTTTTCCGCAAGGGTTGTTGAGGGTTTCCGCGATGTGCGGTGGCGGGCGCGGTCCCTAGCGTTGACGGGTGCTCCTGAACACTCTTGCGGCGCTCAGCCTCGCCGTACTTCCCGCGCTTCCCGCCGCGCCGACCCCCACCTCGATCGACGAGTTCATCGCCCAATATCGTGAAGCGACCGGTTTGCCGGGTGTAGCGGTGGCGGTCACCAAAGGGAGGCAGGTCCTCCACGCCGCGGGCTACGGCCGGACCGCGACAGGCGAGCCCGTGACCGCCGACACCCCCATGGCGGTCGCGTCGGTCAGCAAGTCCTTCACCTCACTGGCCGTCCTGCAACTGGTGGAGAAAGGCCGGGTCGAGCTCGACAGGCCGGTCCGCGGTTACCTGCCCGAGTTCCGGATGGCCGATCCCCGGGCGGCCGACATCACGGTGCGCCAGCTGCTCAACCAGACGTCGGGCATGGCCGACTCGGCCTTCCACGAGAAGAGCCTGCCCCAGCCCGACTCGCTCCAGGGCTCGGTGAGCCGGCTCAGAGACGCGCGGCTCGCCTCGACGCCGGGCACCGCCTACAGCTACCACAACACCAACTACCAGGTCGCCGCCCGGCTGGTCGAGGTGGTGAGCGGCGAGCCGTTCGCGGGCTACCTCAAGACGCACGTGTTCACGCCGCTCGGCATGCGCCACAGCAGCACGATCGACACCGATCGGGACCTGCCGGACAGCGCCCGGGGTCACCTCTACCTCCTCGGCCAGGCGATCGCCCTGCCGGAGCCGCGCGGATTCGGCAACGGCTCCGGCGGTGTGCTCAGCAGCGCCAACGACATGGCCCGCTGGCTGATCGCCCAGAACAGCGGCAGCGACATCCTGTCTCCCGCGAGCGTCAAGGAGATGCGCACACCCTCCGCCCAGAACCCGGACTACGCCCTCGGCTGGGAGCTCGACCGGACCGCGGGCGGCACTCCCGTCGTACGCCACGGCGGCGACCTGTTCACCTCCACCGCCCAGCAACTGCTGATGCCCGAGTCCGGTTACGGCGTGGCGGTCATGGCCAACACCGGCATGGCCTTCGGCGACAGCGCCGCGCTCATGGACGGCCTGGTCGCCCTGATCGAGGGCCGGCGGCCGGACGCGCCCTCCTCTCCCTTGCCGGCCACCGACCTGGTGTTCACGCTGCTGACGCTGGCGACCGTCGCGCTGGCGGTGCGCGGCATCGCCCGCTCCCGGCGCTGGGCCGCCCGCCGGACGGGCTGGCAGCGATGGCGGCTGCTGCCGTACTTGTTGCCGCTCATCCTGTGTACGGCCATCGCCCCGCTCTTCCGGGTGCTCGCCCGAGGTAGGGACAGTTCCTGGATCCAGGTGGCATACCTCTACCCGACGTTCATGATCTGGCTGGTGACGGCCGCGGCGGCGGGGACGGCACTGGTGCTCGCGCGCCTCTGGCGGGGCGCGACGAGGTAGACATAACGACCTTCGTTATGACGGTCGGCCCCCAGGGGCCCGCACGCCGCCTCGGCCGGATCCTGATCATCGGCTCCCTCGCCACGGGCGCGCTCGGCATGGTGGCCGAGCCGATCCTTTCCTCGCTGCTGCTGGCCAAGAGCCACCCGTTCCACCTGCAAGGGGGTGACGTGCTGGCCGGGGTTGTGACGGGAATGGCGGTGCTGGGGTGTCGGAGATCGTCCGGCGCGGCGTCGGCCTCCTCGAAGAGGTCGAGGCCACCATCTGATGACCGAGCCGTTCATCCGCGTACGACTGGACGACCTGCTCGAAGAGCGCGGTATGACGCTCACCGAGCTGTCGCACCGTCTCAGCTATGAGCGGTCGTAGTCCAGACCCGCCCGTGAGCCGGACTCAGTTGCCCACGCCGAGGTAGGACATGAACGCGGAGGGGTACCGGTCGCCGCGGGCCGCGGCCGGCGGCACCGCCTTCTCGATGTCGGCCAGGTCGTCCGCGGTGAGGTTCAGCTCCATCGCGGGCAGCGCCTCGGCCAGCCGCTCGCGGGTACGAGCGCCGACCAGCGGCACGATGTCCTCGCCCTGGGCAGCCACCCAGGCGATGACCAACTGGGCGACGGTACAGCCCTTCGTCTCGGCGACCCGGCGCAGAGCCTCCACGAGGACGAGGTTGTGCTCCACGTTCCCGCTGGAGAACCGCGGGCTGAAGCCGCGGCTGTCGCCGGGGCCGGCGGTGTGGCCGGCGGTGTGGCCGGCGGTGTGGCCGGCGGTGTGGCCGGCGGTCCAGTGCCCGGAGATGAGGCCGCGGCCGAGGACGCCGTAGGCGGTCAGGCCGATGCCGAGCTCCCGCAGGGTGGACAGAACGTCCGCCTCCACCGCGCGGGAGATCAGCGAGTACTCGATCTGCAGGTCGGCGACCGGGTGCACGACGTGCGCCCGGCGGATCGTCCTCCGCGACCAATACGGTGAACAGTTCGGCCAGCCCGGCCCGCTGTTTGTTGCGGCGCGCGAACTCCGGCAGGGCCCGAAGCCGCCCGGAGGGCTCCATGCCGAGCAGTTCCATCGCGAACGCCTCGCTGTCCAGGTCGCGCCGCTCGATCACCGCCGGCAGCAGGCCCGCCTTACTGCCGGAGTGGTGCAGCAGACCGGGCTCGGTCATGCCGGCCCGGGCCGCGACGTCGGCGAGTGAGGTGCCGCGGAAACCGCCGCGGGCGAACATCTCGCCGTCCGCCGTGATGATCTCTTCCCGCCGCAGGCGAGCGCGTTCCTGCCTGCTGGCGGGCGGGGCCGCCTGCCATGGCGTTCTCCGGTCGTGTCACATTCCCCGCGTCCCGGGGGTCGAGAGGGCAGACCCACGAGATCCGGTCCTGGAGGCCGGCAAGGACCTTGGAGCAGCCATGACGTCAACCATCCTGGTCACCGGTGGCACGGGCACGCTGGGACGCCTCGTCGTACCGCTCCTGCGTGAGGCCGGGCGCGAGGTGCGGGTGCTCAGCCGCGGCGCGCGGAGCGAGCCCGGGGACGGCGTCGAGTTCGTGACGGGCGACGTGACCACCGGCGAGGGGCTGGACGCCGCGGTGAGCGGGGCCGAGATCGTCGTGCACTGCGCCGGCAGCGCCAAGGGCGACGAGGAGAAGGCCCGGAACCTGGTGCGGGCGGCATCGGGCGCGGGCGTCCGGCACCTGGTGTACATCTCGGTCGTGGGCGCCGACCGGGTCCCCGTCGTCAGCGGGATCGACCGGGCCATGTTCGGCTACTTCGCCGCCAAGCGTGCCGCCGAGCAGGTCGTGGCCGGATCGGGCATTCCCTGGACCACGCTGCGGGCCACCCAGTTCCACGAGTGGATCCTGATGACGCTGCGGCAGCTGGCCAAGCCGCCGGTGCTGCTGCCGACCTGGGGCGGCGTGCGGTTCCAGCCGGTGGACTCCGGCGAGGTGGCGGCCCGGCTCGCCGAGCTGGCCCTCGGTGCGCCGGCCGGGCTCGTGCCGGACATCGCGGGGCCGCGCGTGCACACGATGGAGGAGCTCGCCCGCGACTACCTGCGGGCGAGCGGGAAGCGCCGGCTGGTCGTGCCCATGCGGACCCCGGGCAAGGCCGCGGCCGCGTTCCGGGAGGGGGCCAACCTCGCGCCGGAGCGGGCGGTCGGCCGCCGTACCTGGGAGGGCTTCCTGGCCGAGCAGGCGCGTCACGGCCTGTGACAGCCGCGGCCGCGGTTCTCGTGCTCCCGCGGGCCACGCCTCGTCATCCCGTGGTCCGTTCCCGCCGTGAGCGGTGCCGTCTCCGGACGATCAGGAAGGAGGCCGCCGCGAGCGCCGTCACGCCGGCGCCGGTGCCGATCGCCGCTACGGGGAGATGGCCGTCCATGGTCGCGGCGACCGCTTCGGCCGTCCCCGCGACGGACGGGAACCGGATGTCCGCCGCGGCGGTGCCTTCGGTCAGTCCGCTCACCAGATGGATCCGAGCGTGCCACGGGCCGTCGGGTACATGTTCGGTGAGGAGCGCGATGACCGATCCGCTGTCTCGGTGGTGTCCAGCACCACGAGCATCTCGGGGCCGATGGGTCCCGTCACGGTGACCGACGACCGCGGCCTCCTGGACAGGACCGCGGCTCGCACCGGCGGTCCCGAGCGGTCAAGGAAGCCGATATGTCGCCACGCCTCGCAATTGAAATATAACCGTACGTAGTCAATTAGTGATCAAAAGTCAGTCCGGGGCGGGCGGTGAAAGCGTATGGAGCTCGATCTCGACGGCCAGGACGCCATGGGTCTCGCCGCTCCGCGCCGCACCAGGACCTCGGCCGCAGTCGCAACCGAGGCGCAAGTGGATCACCAGAAGGCACTGTGATGCTCCGTGGTGACAGCGAAATCGCGTCCCAGGAGACATACATATGAGGCAGAAAGCTCTGTCCGCCGCGACGGCCGCCCTGGCCGGGCTGGCGGCCGTGACCATGGCCGCTCCCGCTCCGGCGTCCGCCTCGGCGGTGACGATCAGGGTCGAGCGCGGCCACACCGAGACGGTGCGAGAGTGGTTCGACCCGTTCACCTGTCCGACGAACATGGTTCTCACCGGCCGCTCGCACCACGGCGACGAGAACAACGCGACGACCTACTACTGCAGCTTCATCTTCGTCAACGACGAGCAGGCCCGGGTGTTCGTCGGCGACTGGACCCCCGGCCAGAAGGAGAGCAGGTCCAGCTACTCCGCCCCCGCGGACCAGGCGCTCGTCGGCAGGTGGCACACCGGCGACGAGAACGGCACGACGAAGTACCGCCCCGCGACGATCTCCTGGCAGGGCCGGCAGGTGCGGCTGACCGATCCGCTCTGGACCGGCGAGTACAAGGAGAGCAGCCACACCTGGCAGGCGGAGTTCAACAAGGTCATGGTCGGCCGCTCGCACACCGGGGACGAGAACGGCAGGACGAAGTACCAGTACGCCACCGTGACCGTCACGGACTGACCCGCTCGCCGTTCAGCACACCATCACGTACGTAAGGGAACCGCAGAAGATGAGGATGTACCGCAAGGCCGTACCCGTCGTCGTGGCCGCCGCTCTGTCGGCCGCCGCCATGGCCTCTCCCGCGGCGGCGGCGGTGACGATCAAGGTGGAGAGCATCTCCTCCCAGACCGTGTGGGAGGCGGGCGCACAGTTCACCTGCCCGCCGAACCAGGTGCTCACCGGTCGCTCGCACTACGGCGACGAGAACAAGCCGACCACGTACTACTGCAGCCGGATTCTGGTCAACGGCGAGCAGGCCGAGGTGCACTCCGGGGACTGGAGCTCTCCCCAGCGGGAGAACAGGTCGAGCTACACCGCTCCCGTGGACCAGGTCGTCGCCGGCAGGTGGCACACCGGCGACGAGAACGGCATGACGCAGTACCTCAGCGCGGCGCTGTACTGGCAGGGGCGGCAGGTGCGGCTCACCGATCCGCTCTGGACCGGTGAGTACAAGGAGAGCAGCCACATCTGGCAGGCGAGTGCCGGCAAGGTCATGGTCGGCCGCTCCCACAGCGGGGACGAGAACGGCAGGACGAAGTACCAGTACGCCACCGTGAGCTTCGACGGCTGATCCCGGCTCACGACGGCGGCGGTGGCCCGGGACCCCGGCCACCGCCGCCCGGACCCGGCGGTGCGGGCTACCCGCACTTGCCGCTGAGCCAGGCGCGGTACTCCTTCGTGTAGTTCGTCATCACGCTCTTCGGTGCCTGGGCGAGCACGGACTGCCACCGGCTCACGTTGCCGCTCCAGGCGGGCGGCGGCTCCTCCCAGCCCACGCTGTCGGTCCAGCGACCCTCGGAGCCCTTGAGGAGCCCCGGGTGGCGCCTGGCGAGCTCGGCCTGGATCCAGGAGTCCTGGGAGTAGACGAGGATGCGCTGCGAAGCCTGGCGTTCCTTGATCGGGTCGGAGATCTCCTTCCAGGCCGCCGTCGCGTACGCGGTGCTGGACAGGAGGGCCTTGGCCTCGGGCTTGACCTCCAGGAGGGCGACCAGGCCACGGGAGCGGACGTGGTCGAGCCACTGCCGGAGTGTGGAGACCTGCTCCCCCGCGTACGGGCCGCGCGCTATGCGCCGGTCGCGCAGGTTGTCGCTTCCGGCGGTCCACCAGATGTCCGGGATGTTCTTCGTGACGCCTGTCAGCCCGTTGGTGGAGGTGTTGTGCCACATGACGGCCTTGGTGCCCTGCTTGGTCAGCTGGACGTCACCCTCCACGCCGTCGGCGCCCCACGTCTTCTGGTCGTTCACCGCTCTGAGGTTGTTGGGCTGGCGCACCTGGTCCCTGGTCCACGGGCTCGCACCCGTGGGGTAGCCGCCGTGCCCGAAGACCAGCGGGCAGGCGGCCGCACGGGTCCCCGCCGCCTCGGCGTGCGCCGCCGGCGAGGCGGCCACCAAGGTGATCGCGGCCAACGATGCCGCGCATGCCGACTTCGTCCTCATCGTCATCAGGGGTGGGACTCCGTCCATGGGGTGCCGGCCAACGTGGGTGATCCGCACGCTATTCGTCCCGTCCGGAATGATCAAGCGAGGTCGCGAAGTCGGGAGGCACGACAGCCGTCAGGCTACGATGGCAGGTGATCCCTGCTGATGTCGTGGCTTACGGCAACGGCATCGTCAAAGGCAGAGGAGCGAGCGGACACATGACCCCCCTTACCGTGAGCGTGCGACAACGATCCGGCGTGGACCTGGTGCGCCTGCGCGGAGAGCTCGACCGCGGCACCCTCGGCCAGCTCGCCACGGCCCTGCGGCCCCCGCTGGACGCCCCCAGGCCCAGGATCGTCGTGGACGTGGCCGGGCTCCGTTTCTGCGACTCCAGGGGCGTGCGGGGACTGATGGAGGGCCAGCGGCAGGCCGAAGGCGCGGGTGGCGGGCTGCGCCTGATCGGCGTGCGCGGCACCCTGGCGCGGCTGCTCACCGTCGCCCACCTGGTCGACCGGTTTCCGCCCTACGACAGCCTCGAACACGCCTCCCGCTGGCCGGCGACCGGCTGACCACCGCGTACGGTTCGCGCGACCAGGCCGAGGTCAACGGCCTGAGGCGCCGTTCCCGCCGGCTCCTGGGTGGCGCATGCGCAGCCTCAGCCGCGAGCGGTCGTCCAGGTGATCGAGCGTGACCTCGTCGCACAGCCGGTGCATCAGCCAGAGGCCGTAGCCGCGAAAGGCCACCGTGGGCGTGGCGTCGGCGCCGCGGCGCACGTGTTCGCTGGTCAAGGTGCCGGCCGTGTCGATGACGTCCACCCAGATCCCGGCCGCGTCGGTGCCCGCGACGAGCGTGCCGGTGCCGCCGCCGTGCTCCAGGACGTTGTCGGCCGCCTCGTTGACCGCCAGCACCAGATCGTCCAGGCGATCCCCGCCGAGACCGGCGTCGGCGGCGAAGGCGGTCACCAGATCGCGCAGCCGGCTCAGGTTCTCGGTGATCGGGCACCGCAACTGCCGCCCCGCCTCGCCCATGCCCCCCCTTCCCTGAACCGACCTGGGCATCGCCTGCCCCGCTGCCGACGCCGACAGCGTCGAACATCCGTGTCTCCTACCGCGCACCCGCGGAAAGATGCATCGGGCGCGCGATCGGCACAAGTCGGGAATGTGGCTGACCAGGCTACCTGAACCGGTATACCTGAGGGCGTACCGGCGGTCCCGGCCGACCGGTCCGCGCACGCGTCGCGGTCGGGGATGGGGTACGTCGCCGGCATCGGCATCCTGTCCTGGCAGCCAGGAATATGCGGCCGGGCAGGGTTAGGCTGTGGCGTCACTCGTCATCGAGTCATGCCGCTTATAAGACGAAAAGCGGACATTCGGTGATACACATGTCCACTCACTGACTTTGTGTCAGATGGGGGTTGTATGGCGTCTGAACTCCCCTCCTTCCCTGTCGCGAACGAGAACCCGCTCGACACCTGCGTCCGGTTACGCGAAATCGCTCCCGTGGTGGAAGTGGAATTCCCCGGAGGCGTGCCCGCCTATCTGGCACTGACCCACACGGCCGTACAAGAGATCCTCGCCGGGGACAACAAGACCTTCCTCCGTGACCCCAGCCACTGGCCCGCCCTGCACGACGGGTCGATCCCCGAGGACTGGCCGCTGCGCGCCATCGTCCAGGGCGGTCACCTGGCCACCATGGACGGCGCCGACCACCGGCGGCTGCGCGGCCTCGTCGGCAAGGCGTTCACCCCGGCCCGGGTGCAGGCCCTGGAGCCGCGGATCCAGCAGATCATCGACGGCCTGCTCGATGACGTGGTGGCCGCCGGCGACGGCGTCGACCTGGTGCCCGCCTTCACCGAGGCGCTGCCGATGTGGGTGATCTGCGAGCTGTTCGGCGTGCCCGCCGGGGACCGGCTCCGGCTGCGGGAGTGGACCGCCGCGCTGCTGGCGCACACCACACCGCCGGAGGTGGCGTTCGCGACGCAGAACGAGCTGCAGGCGTTCCTGCACGACCTGGTGGAGCGCAAGCAGCGCGAACCGGGCGACGACCTCACCTCCGGCCTGGTCCAGGCCCGCGACGAGGGGGACAGCCTGACCACCGACGAGCTGGTCGGCGTCCTGTGGCTCATGCTCGTCGCCGGCCACGAGACCACCGTCCACCTGCTCGGGCACGCCATCGTGGCGCTGGCCCGGAACCCCGGCCAGCTCGACCTCGCCAAGGCCGGGGAGCGGTGGGCCGACGTGGTCGAGGAGACCCTGCGCTACCGCCACTCGGTGATGATGACCAGCTTCCGGTTCACGGCCGAGGACGTGACCGTCGCCGGGGTGCACATCCCCAAGGGCCGGGCGGTGGGCGTGGTCTACCAGGCCAGTGGCGTCGATCCGGCTCAGCACGGCGAGAGCGCGGAGCGGTTCGACATCACCCGCGAGCAGACCGGGCATCTTGGCTTCGGGCACGGCCCGCGCTACTGCATCGGGGCGCCGCTGGCCCGGATGGAGAGCCGGCTGGCGCTCGCCTCGCTGTACCGGCGGCTGCCGCGGCTCAGCCTCGCGATCGACCCCGGCGCCATCTCGTACTCCCCGTCGTTCTTCACCATCGGCCCCCTTTCTCTGCCGGTGAACCTCGGTCTCAGTAAGCCCTGACAAGCCGTCGGCCACTCCCGGCCCCTCAACCCCGGCCGGCTCCAGTCCTGGCTCATCGTGCGCGGAAGTCGGAGGTGATCATCGTGCATCCGGTCTCATGACAGCCCCAACCCGGGGTGTCACGGAGCCGAAAGGTGACCGTATGAGCAAGACCGACAAGACCCGGCCCTGGTGGGTGCGGATGGCAGACGCGCCGATGGTGACCTGCCTGCCCGTACACGACCACCGGTTCGGACCGTGCACGCTGCCCGGCGAGATCACCGCCGACAGCGCGTCCCTGAGTCACCGCACGAGTGGCTGTCGCTGGGGCCCCGCCCCCTACGTGTTCGGTTGCGGCACCAGGGGCGGGAGCCGGGAGTGGTACTACTTCCGGCGCGAGGAGCGCCGCCGAAGCCGTCACCAGGCGCGCCGCGAGCTGCGCGCCCACCACGGCGACGACTGAAGGCGGCGCCGCTCAGCCGGACGTCCTCGGCCGGCCGGCGGCGGCTGTGGTCGCCGCCGGCCGGGCGGAGGTCATGAGTGGAGCGCCCCACGGAAGCTTGTCCGTCGGCCACAGCTCACGCTGCCGCTTCTTGAGCAGGGTCTCGACCCTGCCGCCCACCGGGCAGCGGAAACCCTGCGGGGGCAGGGTCAGCGAGATCAGGTAGTCGTCGATCGGCACCGTGCTGCACTCGTCCTTGCCGTAGATGCGGTGCCCCCAGCCCTCGTAGGTGATCAGGCGCGCCTTGGAGCCGAGCTGACGGGCCACGTTGGCCGACCAGGAGTACGGGGTGGACGGGTCGTGCAAGGAGTTGCCCAGCAGGATCGGGGTGCTGCCCGTGTAACGCAGCCGGTGCTGCGGGTTGGTGGTGGGGTGGCCGAGGCAGACGGGCAGGTCCTCCATCGGCATCGGGTTGTAGCGCATGTCCGGGGCGCGGCGGTTGGAGCTGCGCAGCAGCGCGGCGTACTCCCTGTGGTTGCGCACCCGTAGCCGGTAGTCCTGGCAGAGGATCGCGGTGGGCAGCTGGGCGACGTCCCCCGAAACGGGCCCTCGTCCGGGCATCGGCGGCACCCACGACGACGGCTCCCCGCCGTCCAGGGCGCGAAGCAGCTCGCTCAGCAGCTGCCAGGCGGGCCCTTCGGTGCCCAGCACGCCGTTCCACAGGACCTGGATCTCGGTCATCGGGCGGTCCGGGACGCCCGGGTAGTACAGCCGGCCGCTGCGCGCCTTGGCCAGGATGCTCTCCCACACCGCGCGGACGTCCTTGCCGTGCAGGGCGCAGCTCGGATCCTGCCCGCACCAGCCGGCGAACTCGTCGAAGGCGTCCTCGACGGCCGCGGCCTCGGTGTCGAGAAAGTCCTTGACGCCGAGGCTGTGGTCCATGTTGCTGTCCAGGGCCATGGCCCGGATCCGGTCCGGGAACAGCTCGGCGTACATCTGGCCGATCAGCGTCCCGTACGAGACCCCGTAGAAGGTGAGCTTCTCCTCGCCCAGCGCGGCGCGCAGGGCGTCCACGTCGCGCGCGACGTCGACCGAGTCCACATGGTCGTACAGCGGGCCGGTACGGGCCCGGCAGTCCGCGCGCAGCTTCCTGGCGAAGGCGCTCCACCTGACGAAGTCGGCCTGGCTCTCCATGACGGCGTACGGGATCTGGTTGTACACCGACGCCGAGCAGATCACCGGGTGACTGCGGCCGACACCCCGGGGGTCGAAGCCGACGATGTCGAACCGCTTCTGCAACTCCTCGGTGAAGAACCCGGGAGCGCCGAAGGCGGCCTCCACGCCCGACCCGCCCGGACCACCCGGGTTGATGACCAGGGAGCCGACGCGGGCCGCCGGGTCGGTGGCCTTGCGGCGGGCGACGGCCAGGTCGATGGTGGCCCCGTCCGGACGCGACCAGTCGATCGGGACCGCCAGCTTGCCGCACTCGGCGGAGGGCTCCTCCTCGCAGGGCGCCCAGGCGATGCGGCCCTTGCCCGAGGCCGGCTGCTGCGGGCTCGGCGAGGACGTCGGCGTGGACGACGCCGTCGGGGCAGGGGTCGTCCTGGCTTCCGCTCCAGGGCCCGCCGCGACGGCCGGCGACATGGGTAGCAGCGTCGCCATCGCCACGAAGGCGACGGCGAGCAGAGATGACCTTCTTCGCACAGTGCTCCCATCGTCGATCGGCCGGTGGGAGCACTCAAGCGGCACCCGACCCGGCTCCGATCATCATCGGTCGACGGCCGCGACGCCCCGAAGCCGGCGGCGGCGAACGCGGCCCCCGTGTTGACCGCGACAGATCGACGGGCAGCACGATACAACGGCACTCGCGAAGATCCCGACAATGACGGTGAAGATCGACGCGTGACGCGGCCGGTCACGACGGCGCACATGGTGGCCGAACCGTGGCCGGCCGGCTGGCCGGTTCACGGTGGAACGACGATTCGCCAGTCCGCGTCCGCTCGCGGAAATTCGTCCGCGACGAAGCACGGACAGCTATTATTCTCAAACTCTGCACATTGCCGCCATAAACTCACCACAGGCTCGCCATGAAGCCCGTGACCTGGGCCAACGAAAGAAATAAACCGTCGATAAATATGCCTTCATAGGCGATCCGAACATTTCTTCCGGAAAATGTCCAGACCTTGCTTGCTCGTTTTATCGGCACTTACTCTCCACATTGTTCAGACATTTCTCTTATGTGGAGGCACCACGTGCGCCGATTAGCTCTCCCTCTCGCCCTGGCGGCGATGCTTCTGCCCTTCCTCGCGCCGGAGGTCTCCGCCACCCCCGCACTGGCCGAACCACCGCCGGCCGACGTGCAGGAGATCGGTCCCGGCCAGTACTCCGCCGACACCAAGACCTTCGCGCTCACCGAGCTGGACGTGTCCGCGGGCGCGATCAGCCGCAAGCACGGCGTGACCCTGACCGGCGGCGACCTGGCCCGGCCGCAGTCGGCCCCGGCCACCCGCCCCGAGCTCGGCGTCTTCGGGCCGGGCTGGCAGGCCGAGTTCGCCGGCGGGCAGATCAACCGGAAACTGGAGAACCAGAACGGCACCATCGTCGTCACGGAGCTCGACGAAGGGACGTCGACCAGCTACTCCCTGAAGAGCAGCGTCTCCTTCCCCGACGGCGGTGGCATCCAGACGTACGAGGCCGCCGACGGATCCAAACTCACCGAGACCACCAAGTGGGACGCGGCCGTCGGAGCGATGCGCACCACGACGGCCGAGACGTTCAAGACAGATCTGAGTCCCCAGGACCCGGGCGACGAGCCCTTGACCAACCCCGACGGCACCCCCATCAGCGACGCCGACCTCCAGCTCACCTACATCTGGTCACGGCAGTCCGGGGCGCCGAGCGCCGACCCCTGGCGGGTGACCAGCGTGGGCACCGTCGCCTTCGGCAAGTCCACGATCACCTATGACCCCCAGGGCCGGGTCAGCACCGTCAAGGAACCGACCCGTGGCGAGATGCCCGCGTCCGTCACCAAGTTCACCTACGCCACGACCACCACGGCCTCCGGCACCTCCTTCGGCGACTACGCGGGCCGGCTCAAGGAGGTCACCGTCGCGTACGGAACCGAGGCGCCGCAGACCGAGGCGAGCTACGCCTACGACCCGAACGGCCTCCTGCGCACCGTGACCGACCCCAGCGTCGGCGCCACGCAGGGGAGCTACGCCTACGACTCGGTGGGACGCCTGTCGTCGATCGAGTCCGACAGCAACGGCGGGTGGCAGCTCAGCTTCCCGGCGGGCGTCGCCGCTCCCCAGGTGACCGCCACGGGCACCGACATGCCGGAGAACGGCGGCGCAACCACGGGCGCGGCCGGGCTGGACGACCCCGACGCGACCGAGCCGCCGGCCAGTGACTTCCTGCCGGACGGCGTGGATCCCCCGCAGTCCTACCCAAAGAAGTGCAGCACGGCCAAGACCTGGATGTGGTACACGAAGTCGGGCTGCTCGGCCTGGGCATTCCATGGCGGCAAGTGGCGCAAGCCGGGCTGGAAGCGGACCGCCAGCGGCTTCAAGGTCAGGGGCATCGTCTACGACCACTGCACGAAGCCGGGAGAGGACCGCCCCCTCGGCTTCGACTTCCGGCCGGCCTGTGACGCCCACGACTACGGGTACGGCCTGATGACCAACCAGAAGAAGCACTACAAGTACTACCTCGACCGCACTCTCCGGCGAAAGGCCGACGTGGACACCCGCTTCTTCATCACCTTGAAGGACAAGGTGTGCGGCGGCTACTTCATCCTGGTGCGGCCCTCCTGCAGGAAGATCGCAGCAGTTAATTACGCGGCCGTCCTGCTCTTCGGTATGCCCTGAGAACAGCGCGAGCACAACGTAGAACCTTCCTCGGGGACCCCCTCGGCCGGATGGCGGCTTCGGTCGCCGTCCGGCCACCACCTCATGCCGGCGTCGTCTCCCTGCACCTCCGTTATGTAAGGCGCGGTACGTCATGAAATCACGAGTCTTATCCTGTGTCATCGCGGCCCTGGCGACCACGGTGATCGCGACCGGGCCGGTCCACGCGGCGGAGCCCTCCCCCACGACTCCCGCA
>NZ_JBEXDT010000149.1:0-13799 GCF_040605905.1 Nonomuraea sp. NPDC005501
GGCTTGACCCCGGCCTCGCCGCAGGCGGCCGTGAGGCCCCAGAAGACCACGGACAGGTCTCCGGCGGCCGGCGGGGAAGGCGCCGGCGGCGGCTCGCCGCGGCTCATGGCCTCGGGTGGAAGATCCTGAAAAGGTGGCCCGGGGTGCCTTCGGGGTCTGCCGTCGCCACCTCGAACCAGGTCACCGTGTCGTCCATCCCCGACCTCTCATTTGTCGAACACGATGACGATCCACCGGCGAGACGACAGCCCTATGTCGGTGTTTCCTCATAAGTTTTCGAGCTACTGATCGAGAATCGTGCCGTGGACCACCATCTCCGGCAGGTCGGGTGCGAAGCCTTCGAGCGGGCGGTCAGGGCAGCGCTCGCCGGTGACGCCGGCGGAGGCGATCCGGTCCAGCCGGAACACCCGGACGTCGTCGCGTAACCGGCACCACGCCACCAGGTACCAGAACCCGCCCCGGCCGCCCAGGAACACCCCGGGCTCCACGTCGCGCGAGGTCAGCGCGCCCTTGGCGTCGGCGTACTCCAGCCGCAGCACGCGGCGGCGCAGCAGCGCCTCCTCGATCGCCCGCGAGACGCCCCCGGCGCCGAGCGGCCGGCCGCCCGCGCCTCGGTCACCGGGCTCGGCGACGACCTGCACCCGGCGGGCCAGCTCCCGCGCCAGCTCGCCCTCCCGGCCGGGCATGGCGGCCACCACCTTGCGCAGCGCGCTGCGCGCCTCCCGGCCGAACGGCTGGTCGCCGGCCCTGCTGAGCGCCAGCGCGATGGCCACGGCCTCGGCCGGCGAGAAGTTGAGCGGGGGAAGGGACATCTTCTTGTCGAGCGCGTACCCGCCCCTGCGCCCCGGCTCGGCGTAGATCGGCACCCCGGACTCCTGGAGGGCGGTGATGTCGCGCTCGATCGTGCGGACGCTCACCTCGAACCTGCCGGCCAGCTCGCGCGCCGAGCGGCAGCGCGGGGAGATCGCGCGCAGGTCCTCGACGAGCGCGTACAGCCGATCGGTACGGTTCACAGCCAGGACGCTACGTGCCGCCACCGACAATCGCGCGTCCCGCGACGTCCCCGGCACCTCGCCGTCACCGCCAGGCCACAGGGCTCTCACCCCCACGCCCGCGAACGCCCCGCACGGCGGCCCACACGACGGCCCGTACGACGGCCCGCACGACGGCCCGCCACCGGCCCGACGCCCGCCTACGACCGGCGGCGGGTCCACGCCAGCAGGTCCTCCACCGGCCGCGTGTTCACGATCCGCCCGGCCTCGATCCCGCACCGCGCCGCCCGCTCGCAGCCGAACCTCTGCCAGTCGAGCTGCCCCGGCGCGTGCGCGTCGGAGTCGATCGCGAAGTCGCACCCCATCTCGTACGCGAGCAGCATCAGCCGCTTCGGCGGGTCCAGCCGGTCCGGCCTGGAGTTGATCTCCACGGCCACCCCGAAGCGGCGGCACGCCTCGAAGACGATCTCGGCGTCGAACTCCGACTCCGGCCGCACCCCGCCCCGCCGGCCGCCGCCGCGCACGATCCGCCCGGTGCAGTGACCGAGCACGTCGACGTGCGGGTTCGCGACGGCGGCGACCATCCGGCGGGTCATCTCGTGGCGGTTCATGCGCAGCTTGGAATGGACGCTGGCCACGACCACGTCGAGCCGTTCGAGCAGCTCGGGCTCCTGGTCGAGGGTGCCGTCGAGGTTGACGTCCACCTCGGCGCCGGTGAGCACCCGGAACGGCGCGAGGCGCTCGTTGAGCCGCTCCACGAGGTCGAGCTGGCGGCGCAGCCGAGCCGGCGACAGGCCGTTGGCGACGGTCAGGCGGGGCGAGTGGTCCGTCAGGGCCCAGTAGTCGTGGCCGAGCGCCCGGGCGGTCCCGGCCATCTCCTCGATCGGCGAGCCGCCGTCCGACCAGTCGGAGTGGCTGTGCAGGTCGCCCTTGAGCGCCGAGCGCAGCGCCGCGGTCTCCTCGTCCAGGCCGGCGCCCTCGGTCGCGCGCAGCCTGCGCAGGTACGCGGGTACCTGGCCGTCCAGCGCCTCGGCGATGGCCAGGGCGGTGACCTTGCCGATGCCCGGCAGCTCGGCGAGGCCGCCCGCGCCGGCCAGGCGTACGAGCTCGTCGTCCGGCAGCGACTCGGCCACCGCCGCCGCTCGGCGGAACGCGCGCACGCGGTAGGTGGGCTCTCCGGCCCGTTCCAGGAGGAAGGCGATCTCACGCAGAGCCTCGACCGGTTTCATGGGGAACTCCTACCCCCAGGTAGTTCGTCCCCTAAGGGACATTGATGCCGCGGGAGGGCCCCCGCTAGGCTGATCGGCCAACGAAAGCAGGAGCTCATGGGACAGCCGAGACCGCAACAACCGCAGCAACCGCCCCGGCGGTCCAAGGCATCCAAAGTGGTCACGCTGTCCGTCATCGGCATCGTCTCCGTGATGGTCGTCGGCTACTGCGCCGCCCAGTCCGACGACGACGACGTCACCGCCGACTGCGTCGACACGAGCCAGCAGCTCCCCGACGGCTCGTACCCCGTCGTCGACGACGACTACTGCGACGACGACGACAGTGGTGGCGGCGGCTACTACTACAGCAGCGGTCCACGCGCCGCCTACCACTGGTACTACGGCGGCAGGCGGGTCGGCACCCACGTGCGCGGCGGCACCACCCTGCGCCCCTCCGACGTGACCATCTCCTCCCGCACGGGCAAGTCGATCCAGCGGGGCGGCTTCGGCGGTCGCTCCAGCAGCGGGAGCTGACGCGTGCGACGCGAACGCGGGACGCCGAGGAACGGCTGGGACAAGATCATAGAGAGCCAGGGGCTGGCCTACCACCGCGCCGCCCACCCCGAGGGGCTCAGCCGCCCGTACTGGGACGAGTCCGTCCACTATGTCTTCTCCATGGACGAGGTGGAGGCGCTGGAGGCGCAGGTCGAAGAGCTGCACGAGATGTGCCTGCGCGCCGCGGCCCACGTCGTGGAGACCGGCCGCTTCGCGGACTTCGCCATCCCCGAGTGGGCCGTGGAGGACGTCAGGCGGTCGTGGGAGCGCCGCGACCCCCACCTGTACGGCCGCTTCGACCTGCGCTACGACGGCACGGGCCCGGCCAGGCTGCTGGAGTACAACGCCGACACGCCGACCTCGCTGGTGGAGTCGGCGGTCGTGCAGTGGTTCTGGCTGAAGGACACGCATCCGGACGACGACCAGTGGAACTCCGTCCACGAGCGGCTGGTCGACCGCTGGGCCGCCATGGCGCTGCCGCCCGGCCCCACCCACTTCTCGTGGACGTCCATGGACGAGACCGGCGAGGAGGCGATGACCCTCGCCTACCTCCAGGAGACGGCCGAGCAGGCCGGGCGCTCCACGGTGGCGGTCGCCATGGAGGACCTCGGCTGGGACGAGCTGAACCGGCGCTTCGTCGACGTCGAGGAGCGGTGGATGCGCTCGGTCTTCAAGCTGTACCCGTGGGAGTGGATGCTGGCCGACCCGTTCGGGCGGCACGCCGTCCGGCACGCCACCTGGATCGAGCCCCTGTGGAAGGTCCTGCTGTCGAACAAGGCCCTGCTCGCCGTCCTGTGGGAGCTGTACCCCGGCCACCCCAACCTGCTTCCCGCCTACCTCGACGGGCCCCGCGACCTGACCTCGTACATCGTCAAACCGCTGCTGGGCAGGGAGGGCGCGTCTATGCGCGTCGTCACCCCGGAGGGCGGGCACGAGACCCCGGGCGAGTACGGGCGTGAGGGCTTCGTGCACCAGGGTTTCGAGGCCCTGCCCGAGTTCGACGGCCAGCGGCCGGTGCTCGGCGCCTGGGTGGTCGCCGACGAGGCGGCCGGCCTCGGCATCCGCGAGACCGCGGGTCTGATCACCGACGACACCTCCTCCTTCGTCCCCCACCGAATCGAGCGACCATGACCCTGCTGGAAACCCTCGCCCGCGGCGCCGGCGCCATCGCCGCCTACGCCGCCGTCGGCGTGGTGCTGCTGATCGTCGGCTTCTACGTGATCGACCTCGCCACCCCCGGGAAGCTCAGCGCGATCATCCGCACCGAGCGCAACCCCAACGCCACCCTGCTCGCCACCTCCGCCATGATCGCCGTGGGGCTCATCGTGGCCGCCTCGATCTGGTCCTCCGGCGGCCGGCTCGCCGAGGGGCTGGCGGGCACGGCGATCTTCGGCCTGGTCGGCATCGTGGTGCAGACCGTGGCGATGATGATCTTCGACAAGGTCGTCGGCATCTCGGTGCGCGACCTCGTCAAGGAGCCGGAGATCCAGCCGGGCGCGCGGCTGCTCGCCGCCACGCACGTGGCCATCGGGCTCATCACGGCCGTGGCCGTGATCTGACCGCGGCCCCGTTCCGGCCCGGCCGTCGCCGTGCGTCGCGGCCGGTCGTGCGGACCTGGCACTCTAGGAGGCGTGACAGACCGGACCCGGGAGGACACCACGCGCAGGCTGGAGCGCGCCATGGGCGCGCTCGGCACGGCCGCCATGGCGCGCATGGACGAGCAACTGCCATGGTTCCGCGCGCTCAGCGCCGAGGACCGCTCCTGGGTGGGCCTGGTGGCGCAGGCCGGCATCGCCGCGTTCGTGGAGTGGTTCCAGCACGCCGGCGAGAACCGGCCGAAGCCGAGCATCGAGTTCTTCGGCACGGCCCCGCGCGAGCTGAAGCGCTCCATCTCGCTGCAGCAGACGGTCGACATCGTCCGCGTGGTGGTGGAGGTCGTCGAGGCACAGGGCGACGAGCTGGCCGCGCCCGGCGGTGAGGACCAGCTCCAGCAGGCCATGCTGCGCTACACCCGTGACGTGGCGTTCGCCGCCGCCCAGGTCTACGCCCGCGAGGCCGAGGCCCGCGGCGCCTGGGACGCCCGGCTGGAGGCCCTGATCGTCGACGCGCTGGTCCGGGGTGAGGTGGACGACGGGCTGCACTCGTGGGCCGCCGCGCTCGGCTGGACCTCCTCCCCCGTGGTGGTGATCGCCGGTCACGCCCCCGAGGACGACCCGCGGGCGGTGATCGACGGGCTGCGCGAGAAGGGCCGCCGCATCGGCATGGACCTGCTGGCCGGGGTGCAGGCCGACCGGCTGATCGTGATCGTGGGCGGCGCCGGCAGCGTGGACGAGGCGGCCCGGCAGGTGGTGGCCCGGTTCGGGCCGGGGCCGATCGTCATCGGCCCGGAGGTGCCCGACCTGCACGCCGCGGCGAGGTCCGCGCGGGCCGCGCTGGCCGGGCTGAAGGCGTCGTCCGGCTGGCCCGACGCCCCCCGCCCCGTGCACGCCGACGACCTGCTCGCCGAACGGGCCCTGGACGGCGACGAGGACGCGCGCGAGCAGCTCGTGGAGAACGTGTACCTGCCGCTGGCGGGCACGCCGCTGCTCGACACGCTGGCCACGTACCTGGAGCAGGGCACCTCGCTGGAGGCGACGGCGCGGCTGCTGTTCGTCCACCCCAACACGGTCCGCTACCGTCTGCGGAAGATCACCGAGCTGACCGGCTACCAGCCGACCGAGGGACGCTCCGCCTTCACCCTGCAGGTGGGCCTCATCCTGGGCCGCCTCACGGAGAGCGCCGTGACATGGCGGGCCCTAACGTAATTGTCCGGAAACCCCCATTGTAGGAACCGTACAAAACCTGTTGGACAAAGTTCGTACGGATCCTTAGCCGCGTGTCGGAGTTCTACAGGGCATGGTGGAGTTCGTGCTTGCAATCGTCGCGCCGGGCCAAGGCGCCCAGACTCCGGGTTTCCTGACACCCTGGCTTGAGCTGCCCGGTCTGGCCGACCGGCTCGCCGGGTGGTCCGAGGTGGCAGGGCTGGACCTGATCGCCCACGGCACCACCGCGGGCGCCGACGAGATCCGCGACACCGCCGTCGCGCAGCCTCTTCTCGTGGCCGCCGCGCTCGCCTCCGCCGAGGCTCTCGGCGTGACTCCCGACCTGGTGGCCGGGCACAGCGTCGGCGAGTTCGCCGCCGCGGCGCTGGCCGGGACCCTCACCGCCGAGCAGGCGCTGGAGCTGGTCCGCGAGCGCGCCCAGGCCATGGCCAAGGCCGCCGCCGTCACCGAGACCGGCATGACCGCGGTCCTCGGCGGCGACGAGGCCGAGGTCCTCGCCGCCATCGACAGGCACGGCCTGACCCCCGCCAACATCAACGGCGCCGGCCAGATCGTCGCCGGCGGCACGCTGGAGCAGCTCGCCGCCTTCCAGGACGACGCGCCCGAGCGCGCCAGGCTCCGCCCGCTCGCCGTGGCGGGCGCCTTCCACACCGTGCACATGGCCCCGGCCGTCGCCGCCCTGCGCGAGGCCGCGGCCGGCGTGACGCCCGCCGACCCGGCGGTCCGGCTGCTGTCCAACGCCGACGGCCAGGTCGTGACGAGCGGCCCCGACTTCCTGGACCGGCTGGTCAAGCAGGTCAGCAGCCCGGTCCGGTGGGACTCCTGCATGGCCTCCATGGCCGAGCTGGGCGTCACCGCGATCATCGAGCTGCTCCCCGGCGGCACCCTGACCGGCCTGGCCAAGCGCGCGCTGCGGGGCGTCCCCACCGTCGCGCTGAAGACCCCCGACGACCTCGACGCGGCCAAGGAGCTGATCAAGTGAGGATCCCCGACGTCGCGCCAGGCGCGAAGGTGCTGGCCTTCGGCCACTACCAGCCGGCCACCGTCGTCACCAACGACGACCTTGCCAAGGTCATGGACACCAACGACGAGTGGATCCAGTCGCGCGTCGGCATCCGCGAGCGCCGCATCGCCTCCGAGGGCGAGTCGGTCGAGGACATGGCCGTGCAGGCCGGAGGCAAGGCCCTGGCCGCCAGCGGCCTGTCCGCCGCCGACGTCGACCTGGTGATCGTGGCCACCTGCACGCTGGAGACGCAGATCCCCAACGCCGCCGCCGTCGTGGCGCACCGGCTGGGCATCCAGGCGCCGGGCGCGTTCGACGTCAACGCCGCCTGCGCCGGCTTCTGCTACGCGCTGGCCACCGCCAGCGCCGCCGTCCGCGGCGGCTCGGCGCGCAACGTGCTCGTCATCGGCTCGGAGAAGCTGTCGCAGTGGGTGGACCCGACCGACAGGTCCACCGCGGTGATCTTCGCCGACGGAGCGGGGGCCGCGGTGGTGGCCCCGGCCGACACGCCCGGGATCGGACCGGTCGTCTGGGGCAGCTCGGGCGACAAGGCCGACGCGATCTCCATCACCGACCGCAACGACCACCTCCACCAGGAGGGCCAGACGGTGTTCCGCTGGGCCACCACCGCGCTGCACCCGGTGGCCAAGGAGGCGTGCGACCGCGCCGGGGTCGACCCCTCGGAGCTGGCCGCGTTCGTCCCGCACCAGGCCAACCTGCGCATCATCGAGGCGATCGCGCGCAAGCTCGGCGCCGACAAGGCCGTCGTGGCGCGTGACATCGTCACCGCCGGCAACACCTCGGCGGCCTCCATCCCGCTGGCGCTCTCGCGCATGATCGAGCGCGGCGAGGTGCGCTCCGGCGACCTCGCGCTCGTCCTGGGCTTCGGCGCCGGCCTCACCTACGCGGGCCAAGTCATCGAGGTTCCGTAGGATCCGGTACGGCTCCCGCCGCACCGGACACGACTTGTACGGCGTGAGCCGTACAGAACCAGATAGAACCAAAGGAGAACTACGACATGGCTGCCACCGAGCAGGAGATTCTCGAGGGCCTCGGCAAGATCATCAACGAGATCACCGGTATCCCGGCCTCCGAGGTGACCCCCGAGAAGAGCTTCGTGGACGACCTCGACATCGACTCCCTGTCCATGGTCGAGATCGCCGTGGCCGCCCAGGACGAGTTCGGCGTCGAGATTCCCGACGACCAGCTCAAGAACCTGAAGACGGTCAAGGACGTCCTCACCTTCATCCAGAACTGACGATCGGCAGCTCGCGGGCTGCCGGTTGCGTGATTGTCACCTTACTGATCGACAAGGAGCGAGAAACGTGAGTGCGAACCGGGTACGTGTCGTCGTCACCGGGCTAGGCGCGACGACGCCCGTCGGTGGAGACGTCACCTCGACCTGGTCGGCGCTCCTCGCCGGTCAGTCGGGCGTCAAGGCCATCACCGAGGAGTGGATCGACACCGTCCCCGTGAAGTTCGCGGGGACGGCGGCGGTCGACCCCACCGAGGTGCTGCCCAGGCCCGAGGCCCGCCGTCTCGACCGGAGCGAGCAGTTCGCTCTGGTGGCGGCCCGCGAGGCCTGGCAGGACGCCGGCGCGCCGCCGGTCGCGCCCGAGCGGCTCGGCGTCGTGGTGTCCAGCGGCATCGGCGGCATCAACACCACTCTGTCGGCCTACGACACCTACAAGGAGCGCGGCTGGAACCGGCTCTCGCCGTTCACCGTGCCGATGCTCATGCCGAACGGCCCGGCCGCGTGGATCGGCCTCGACCTCGGAGCCCAGGCCGGCGTGCACGCCACCGTGTCCGCCTGCGCCTCCGGCGCCGAGGCCATCGGCTACGCGATGGACATGATCCGGTCCGGCCGCGCCGACGTGGTCGTCGCGGGCGGCACCGAGGCCGCGATCCACGGCCTCAACATCGCGGCCTTCTGCGCCGCGCGTGCCATGTCCACCCGCAACGACGACCCGGCCGGCGCGTCGCGGCCCTGGGACCGCGAGCGGGACGGGTTCGTGCTCGGCGAGGGCGCCGGCATCCTGGTGCTGGAGTCCGAGGAGCACGCCCGGGCACGCGGCGCCCGCGTGTACGCCTACGCCGCGGGCGTCGGCTACTCCGCCGACTCCCACCACATCACCCAGCCGGAGCCGGAGGGCCGGGGCATCATCATGGCGATGACCCAGGCGCTCAACGACGCTGACATCACCGGCGTGGACGTCAAGCACGTCAACGCCCACGCCACCTCCACTCCCGCCGGGGACGTCATCGAGGTGCAGGCGGTCGCCAAGGCCATCGGCGTCCACCCGCTGGTCACCTCGACCAAGTCCATGACCGGCCACCTGCTGGGCGGCGCGGGCGGCATCGAGTCCGTGTTCACGATCAAGGCGCTGCAGGAGCGGATCGTTCCCGCGACCATCAACCTGGCCGATCCCGACGACGGGATCGAGGTGGACATCGTCCACGGCGCCAACCGCGCCCTGCCGGAAGGCGACATCGCCGCGGTCAACAACTCGTTCGGGTTCGGCGGCCACAACGCGACCGTCGTCTTCAAGGGCGCCTGATGACCGTTGCGGACGACAGGGTGACGGCCGCGGGCTCCGACGAGGAGCCCGCGGATCCCCGCGACCCCGCCGTCCGCCTGGCCGCGCTGCTCGACGAGGGCTCGCTGCGGCTGATCACTCCTGAGGACAAGAGCGGCGTGCTCGCCGCGATGGGCCGCGTCGAGGGTGTCCCCGTCGTCGCCTTCTGCAGTGACGCCCGCTTCCAGGGCGGCGCGATGGGCAGCGACGGCTGCGAGCACATCGTGCACGCCTACGACGTGGCCGTCCGAGAGCGGGTGCCGGTCCTCGGGATCTGGCACTCCGGCGGTGCGCGACTCGCCGAAGGCGTCGAGTCGCTGCACGCCGTCGGCCGGGTCTTCGCCGCCATGACGAAGGCGTCCGGCGTCGTCCCGCAGATCTCCGTGGTCGTCGGGGCCGCCGCCGGCGGCGCCGCCTACGGCCCGGCGCTCACCGACCTGGTCATCCTGGCCGACTCCGGCCGGATCTTCGTCACCGGGCCCGACGTGGTGCGCAGCGTCACCGGTGAGGACGTCGACAGCGCGGCGCTCGGCGGCCCCGAGCCCCACAGCAAGCGCAGCGGCGTCGTCCACGTCGTCACCAGGACCGAGACCGACGCGCTGCTCACGGCGCGCCGGCTCGCCGTGCTGCTCGGCCACCAGGGCCGCGTACGCGCCTCCGAGGTGGAGGAAGTCGACTTCTCCAGCCTGCTGCCCGCGTCGGCCCGCCGCGCCTACGACGTCAAGCCGCTGGTCAACGGCCTGCTCGATGAGCCGGGCGTGGAGCTGCACCCGAAATGGGCGCCCAACATCGTCACCACCCTCGGCCGGCTCGGCGGGCGGACCGTCGGCGTGGTCGCCAACAACCCGCTGCGGCTCGCCGGCTGCCTCGACGCCGCCTCCGCGGAGAAGGCCGCCCGCTTCGTGCGCATGTGCGACGCCTTCGGGGTGCCGCTGGTGGTCCTCGTGGACGTGCCGGGCTACCTGCCGGGCGTCGGCCAGGAGCACGACGGCGTCGTCCGCCGCGGGGCCAAGCTGCTGCACGCCTTCGCCGAGGCGTCGGTGCCGCGGGTCACGCTGGTCACCCGCAAGGCGTACGGGGGCGCGTACGTCGCGATGAACTCCCGCGCGCTCGGCGCCACCAAGGTGTTCGCCTGGCCGACGGCCGAGATCGCGGTCATGGGCGCGGTGGCGGCGGTCCGCGTCCTCAAGCGGCGCGAGCTGGCGGCGGCCTCCGACGAGGAGCGGCCGGAGCTGGAGCAGCGCCTGGCGCAGGAGCACGAGAGGCTCGCCGGCGGCCTGGCCCGCGCACAGGACCTCGGCGTGATCGACGAGGTCCTCCGGCCCGCGGAGACGCGCGGCGCGATCGCCAGGGTGCTCGCCCAGGCCACCCCGGCCCGGGGCGCGCACGGCAACATCCCGTTGTAAGCCCGGTCCTACCCGGATGGGCCCCGCACCTGTCGAAGGTGCGGGGCCCATCGGCGTTCAGAGACGCGTCCGGAGACGCCGGGCGGGAGGCCCGTGGCGGGAGACCCGAAGGTGGGAGACCCGAAGGTGGGAGACCGTGGCCGGAGGCCCGTGGCGGGAGGCCCGTGGGGCGCCCGTGGGGGGGTCAGACGGCGGCGTGCAGCCAGCGGACGGGGGCGCCGTCGCCCGCGTAGCGGAACGGCTCCAGCTCCTCGTCCCACGGCTTGCCGAGCATCTTGTCCAGCTCCTCCTCCAGCACGCACCTCCCCTGGGCCGCCATCATCATGACGGCGCGCAGCCGGTCCTCGGGCACCATGATGTCGCCGGCCGCCCCGATGACCGCGCTGAAGGCGCCGAGGGTCGGCGTGTAGGCGTGGCGGGACCCGTCGACGCCCTGCGAGGCGTCCTCCGTGATCTCGAATCTGATGCGCTGCCAGCCCATCAGCGAGGACGTGATGGCGGCCGCGATGCCGGGGCGGCCCTCCCACTCCGCCTGCGCCCGTACGACATTGGGCGCGGCTGGTTGCGGCGTCCACGTCAGGTCCACGGGCACGCCAAGGACACCCGCGACCGCCCATTCGATATGAGGGCACAGCGCGGGCTGAGCCGAGTGGACGTAGAGCACGCCACGAGCAGACACCGGACCTCCCGTTTCGGTACGAGGTGCGCCTTCCCCAACGGCCTCGTCCTGGGATGATCACAAGTGACTAGGGAGAGACTACCGTCGGTCGCGATCAGGCACCAGAGGGGGCCCATACCAAGTTGTTGCGGCTGTGGCACGTGACAGCGGGGTCCGACGCGGATAGATACCCGCTCATGGACATCGAATATGTCGGCGAGGCGCTCATCCGGCCAGGTCAGGTGATGACCGACCGCACCGCCCTGTCCACCGTGGCCCGCTGGACGCAGGCGGTCTCCGAAGGCGACGGCGTCTGTGTGATCCACCTGTCGCGCGGCGTCGACGCCTGCGAGATCACCCGGGACCTGCGAGATCGCGGCTTCCGGGCCTCGCCCAACCACGTGGTCACCGGCCAGCCGCTGTTCTTCGGCGGCCCGGCGTCCCGGCCGTTCCCGGTGCGCCCGGCCCCGCAGCGGCCCGCCAGAGGCCGCTCGTCCGTGCTGGTGGGCCTGCTCGACACGGGGGTCACCAAGCACCCGTGGTGGGAGTCCAGCGGCTGGTACGGCGACCTCGGCCGCGACGACGGCGACGCCGCCGACGGCCCGCAGGCGGGTCATGGCACGTTCCTCGCCGGCCTCCTCCTGCGCCGCGCCCCGGGCGTGTCGCTGTGCGTGCGGCGAGTCCTCGACGGCGACGGCCTCGGTGACGAGGCGACCGTGATCCGGGCGCTGAACCGGATGCGCGAGCGGGCGCCCCAGGTGATCAACCTGTCCTTCGGCTGCCACACCTTCGACGACCGCCCGCCTCCCCTGCTGGCCGACGCGCTCAGAGGGCTGCCCGACACGGTCAAGGTGGCCTGCGCGGGCAACACGGCCGGCGACCGGCCGTTCTGGCCGGCGGCGCTGCAGGGGGTCGTGGCGGTCGGCGCGGTGGACGCGTCCGAGCAGCGGCGGGCGCCGTTCTCCGCGCACGGCACCTGGGTCGACGCGTGCGCCCGCGGCGAGTGGCTGACCAGCAGCTATCTGGAGGTCGGGGAGTTCGACGGGTACGCGGCGTGGAGCGGCACGTCCTTCGCCGCCGCCCTCGTGGCGGGCGCCATCGCCGACGCCGCGCGGGAGCTGCCGGTGGGCCGGGCGGCCGAGCGGGTCCTCGATCCCGCGACGGCCAGGCAAATCCCTGATCTAGGGTCTCTCGTCCCGTCGAGTCTGTAGAGTTTACGCTCAGTCCTCGGCCAGTTACGGGGAGGCAGCGTGGCCTCCTCGTAGGGCGGGCGAAGGAGGCCGCATGCACGAGCCACGGCACGCAGGCGAGTTGCTCGAAGCAGCGGCCGACGACGACCAGACGGCCTGGGACACGCTCGAATGCAGGTATGGGCCACGAATGTGGGCGGTGGCCCGAGCCTGCGGCTTGAGCGAAGCGGATGCGGCGGACGCGGTCCAGGGAGCGTGGCTGCGGCTGCTGGAGCATCTGCACACCATCAGGGAACCATCGGGCATAGGCGCATGGCTGGCCACGACCACCCGTCGTGAGGCGATGCTGATCCTCAGGAAGGAGCGCCCCGGCGTTCCCCTCCCCGAGGTCGTGCCCGGCGAGCCTGATCCGGCGGCGGCCGTCCTGGAGGCCGACAGCAGCCGCCGGCTCTGGAAGGCGGTCTCCAGCCTGCACGAGCCATGCCGCACCCTCCTCCAGCTGGTAGCGACGAACCACAAGAGCCAGCAGGTGGCGGTGCGACTGGGCGTGCCCATAGGCAGCGTGGGTCCTACCAGAACGCGGTGCCTGGAAAGACTGCGCACTCTGATCCACCTACAGGAGACGGTGCAATGATCAACGAAGAGTACTTCCTGGCGGCGCTCCGTTTGGCCGCCGGGCACGATCCGCTCCCAGAACATGTCTCCGCTGCCGCCCGCGACGCCTACGGGCTCCGGGTCCCCCAAGCGGTGACCGCCGTCCCGGCCGAGTGCTCCGCCTCACGCGAGGTGCGCAGCTCGGACGGCTGCCAGCTGGTCCGCTTCGTCGCGGCGGGCCTGACCTTCGACTTGGAGGTGACCGTGGGCGACGGACTCATCGACGTGGCGGGACAGATCGTCCCGCATCCCGGAGAGGGCAGCCATGTCGACGTCCGCACCCCTCATCTGACGCTGACCAGACGCCTGGCCGGCACCGGCCACTTCGCGGCCACGGGCCTGCCTCCGGGCTGGCTCAGCGTGGTCTGCCACCGGCCCGGGCATTCCCCCGTCCAGACGAGGTGGGTGCGCATCCGGCCGTGACGTCCGCACGCCCCGGCATCCCCCGGGTCTCCCGCTTGATGGCGGCCGGGCTGGTGACGGGCGGGCTGGTGGAGGCGGCCGAGGCGGCGGTGCTGCGCTCGGTCGTCGACCCCCGGCAGGCCATGCTCGCCGCCCGGGCCGTCCTGTCGGCCGCCGAGGCGCGGGGCGTGGCCGAGGCGGCCGTCGTGGCGCTCAGGGCGATGGGCCTGGCCGCGCGGCCACCGCGGTCGAAGACGACAGCGGTGATCCCGGCTTCCTTGGCCCGCTGAGCGAGGAGCTCGCCGACCTTCTTCGCCTTCTCGGTCTTGTCCG
>NZ_JBEXDT010000150.1:0-13584 GCF_040605905.1 Nonomuraea sp. NPDC005501
ACGACGGGGATGTTGATGAGGAAGACCGAGCCCCACCAGAAATGGTTCAGCAGCCAGCCGCCCAGGACCGGACCGATGGGAAAGGCCAGCAGCGAGGCGCCCGCCAGCGTTCCGATCGCCTTCGGCCGCTCCTCCGCGGTGAACATCGCCGGGATCAGCGCCAGCATCGTCGGCATGATGAGCGCCGCTCCCAGGCCCAGCACGGCACGTGCCGCGATGAAGATCCCGGTCGAGGGGGCGTAGGCGGCGGCCAGCGAGCCGGCGCCGAAGATGACCAGCGCGACCAGGAGCGTCCTCTTGCGGCCCAGGCGGTCGCCCAGCATTCCCGCCGGGATCATGCCGGCGGCCAGCACCAGCGTGTAGACGGTGACGAACCATTGCAACTGGACGTTGTCGGCGTGCAGGTCCTCGGCCATGCTCGGCAGGGCCAGGTTGAGGATGGTCACGTCGAAGCCCACGGCCAGCGACGTGAGCACGAGCGCGGTGAGCGCCCACCATCTGCGTGAGTCGGGTTGGTGCGACATCGCGGGTCCTACTTCGTGGCGTTCATCATGAGCTTGTCGAACTCGCGGTCCGGCAGCGTCCTGTTGAGCTCCAGGAGCTGGTCGGCCGTCCAGCCGACCGGGTAGCGCGTCTCGGGCTTGCCGGCGTCGACGGCCTGCCGGATGGTGGTGGCGACCAGGCCGGGATCCGAGCCCTGGGTGCTCTCGCCGAGCTGCGTCTCGGCGCGTCTGGCCATGGCTTCCGCCATCTGCCCGTACGCGGTCGCGCCGGAGATCTCACGGAGGTCCTGTGCCGTACGGTCTTCGAACTCGGTCTTGATGATGCCGGGCTGGATGATCACGACGTCGATGCCGAACGGCTCCACCTCCATGCGCAGGGAGTCGGAGTAGGCCTCCAGGGCGTGCTTGCTCGCGTAGTACCAGCAGCCGAGCGGGAGCGCGATCTCGCCGCCGATGGAGGAGACGTTGACGATCGTGCCGGACCCTTGCTCGCGCATGTACGGCAGGACGAGCTGGGTCAGCCGGGCCGGTGCGAAGACGTTGACCTCGAACTGGTCGCGCGCCCGGTCGATGGGGATGTCCTCGGCGGCGCCGTGCAGGACGGTGCCGGCATTGTTGACGAGTACGTCGATGCGCCCCTGCTCCTCGACGACCGCGGCGACAGCGCGTTCCAGGTCCTCCGGCCGGCGTACGTCCATGGCCAGGGCGTGTCCGCCGGCGTCGCGGATGTCGTCCATCCTGGGTACGCGCCGCGCGGCGCCGTAGACGATGTGGCCGGCGCGGATGAGTTCGAGGGCGGTGGCCTTGCCGATGCCGGCGGAGGCGCCCGTGACGAGAACGACCTTCTCCATGATGAATCTCCTCTTCGGTGCAGGCCAACGGTAGAGTTGTGTTTTGCGTCGAGACAACTGACGGAACTCATATGGCCAGGTAGAAGGCCGTATATTGGTGCAACGAGCTTGCAGCTGAGTGCAACCGACCGAGGAGAGGACGACGTGCCAGGAGACCGGTTGACCAGCGAGGACCGCCGCCGCATCGCCGAAGGTCTGGCGGCCGGCCTGTCCTACGCGGAGATCGCCCGCCGGCTGGGACGGTCCAGGTCCACCGTCACCCGCGAGATCGCCAGGAACGGCGGCCCGCACGGCTACCGGGCGGCCCGCGCACAACACGCCACGAACTGGCGCGCCCGCCGCCGCAAGCGCGCTCCCCACGCCGACGTTCCGCACCCCACCGACAACCGTGACAACCGTGACGTCCGTACGGCCAGGGAGTTCGAGGAACAGTTCGTCGCCATGATGATCGAGAGCGGAATGGCACCCATGACCGCCAGGGTGTTCGCCGCGCTGTTCCTCAGCGAGGGCGGCAGCCTGACCGCCACGGAGCTCGTCCGGCAACTCCACGTCAGTCCGGCGACGGTCTCCAATGCCGCCAAGTGGCTCGAACAGCGGGCGATGATCGCCCGGGAACGCGAAGCCCGCCGGGTGCGTTACCTGGTCGACGTCGATGTCTGGTACCGCACCTGGGCGGCCAGCGCCAGGACGATAGCGATATGGGCCGACACCGCCCGGCACGGCGCCGGGATCTTCGGCACCGACACGCCGACCGGCGACCGGCTCCGCACCACCAGCCAGTTCTTCGCACTGCTCGGCCACGACATGGGCCAGGCGGCCGAGCACTGGCGGCAGGCCCTCTCCATGCAACCCCAGCGGTGAACTCCGTCAGGTGCGAGCGGCCGCCAGGGGGTTCTCACGTGGCGATGAAGTCGTACCCGTCCAGCTGGGCGCGCACGTCGGCGCCGGCCGTGAGGAGCTGTGGATCAGCCGGGAGACACTCAGAAGCCCACTCCCCGTCCGGGGGAGTGGGCTTCGTGCGGTCGTGCTGGTCGGGGCGACAGGATTTGAACCTGCGACTTCTTGCTCCCAAAGCAAGCGCGCTGCCAAGCTGCGCCACGCCCCGCTGCGCCGGGTACGCACACGCTCCGGGACTCCGGTACGCTTACGCCCTGACGACCGGTTGAAGTCTAGACCAGACCACGACCGGTTCGTGCGGACGTAGCTCAATGGTAGAGCCCTAGTCTTCCAAACTAGCTACGCGGGTTCGATTCCCGTCGTCCGCTCCAAAGGGCCTTCCCCTGGTGGCCCAGAGCTCTTCCGGCACCTCCACTCCCCTCTTGGGGAGTGCGAGCGTCCGCTTGGACCTCCGGGTCCTGGCCTCGCCCACCGGCCCGAACCCCGAGCGCCACCATGTCAAGAGGACGGGTGAGCTGTCGCACCGGCGTACTTCGAGCCGCGTAGCCCGACCAGCGCCGCTCCCCGGCCGTCCACGGCGACGTCGCGCCGCAGGCTCAGGAGCCGGCGTGGAAGAGCGCCCAGACGGCCTTGCCGCCGCGGGCCAGCGGGTCCCAGCCCCAGCACTGGCTGTAGGTCTCGACGATGTAGAGCCCTCGCCCGTTCTCCGAGACGAAGTCGGGCTCCTTGGGCATCGGCACCTCGTCGCTCGGGTCGGCCACGGCCAGCAGCACGTGCGGCGCCACCCTCATCAGCAGCAGCTGGATGCCCTGCGGTGCGCTCGAGTACATCGCGTACCTGACCGCGTTCGTCACCAGCTCCGACACCACCAGCGTCGCGTCGTCGCTCAGCTCCGACAGCCCCCAGCTCCGCAGCGTCGAACGCGTGACGTCGCGCGCGGTCTTGACGGAGTCGGCCTGGAAGGGGAGCGGGCACGAGGTCGTGTACGGCTTGCCGGCCGTCAGCAGGCTGTCGAAGCCCACCTCGCGCGTAATCTGCAGGCAATCGGCAGTGGCCAAGGAATCCTCCACCATCCCGCCGATACCTCCTGCTGCCCTCGATTTAGTGCATGTCTGGCCAAAATGCACTAGACCATCATGGGTCACGGGTCCGGGTGCCTGCAAGACCCAAATGCACGTGCATGTGCAATGTGCAGCAGCATGAGCGGTTACTCGGATGGGTATCCGAATCGGACACCAGGTTGGGACCTTGTCATACCCGACGATGTGGTGTCACTGTGTGTGCGGACCTTGATAGGAGGCAGAGTGACGCAGAACCAGCCGGGTTCCGGCCCTACGGCGCTGCGTATTCTCCTGGGCTCCCAGCTGCGCCGGCTCAGGGAGGCGAAGAGCGTCACCCGCGAGGAGGCGGGCCACCTGATCAGGGGTTCCGAGTCCAAGATCAGCCGTATGGAGCTGGGCCGCGTCGGGTTCAAGGAGCGCGACGTCGCCGACCTGCTCACCCTGTACGGCGTGACGGACGCCGAGGCCCGCGCCGCCGTCCTGGACCTGGTGACCAAGGCCAACGAGCCCGGCTGGTGGCACCGCTTCAACGACGTCCTGCCCACCTGGTTCCAGGCGTACGTGGGCCTGGAGGAGGCCGCGGAGCGGATCAGGACGTACGAGGTGCAGTTCGTGCCCGGCCTGCTGCAGACCAAGGAGTACGCCCGCGCGGTCGTCACCGCCGGAGCGGCCGGCGTCGGCCCCGACGAGATCGCGCGCCGCGTCGACCTGCGACTCGAACGCCAGCGCCTCCTCGACCGGCCCGACGGCCCGATCTTCTGGGCGGTCATCGACGAGGCGGCGCTGCGGCGCCCCATCGGCGGCGCCGAGGTCATGCGCGCCCAGCTGGAACACCTGGCGGACCTGATGCGCCAGCCCAACATCACGATCCAGATCATGCCGTTCAGCTTCGGCGGCCACAGCGCGGAGGGCGGCGCGTTCAGCATCCTGCGCTTCCCCGACCGCGAGCTGCCGGACGTCGTGTACGTCGAGCAGCTCGCCAGCGCCCTGTACCTGGACAAACGCGAGGACGTCGACCGCTACACCGAGGTGATGGAGCGGCTCTGCGCCGTCAGCACCACCCCGGACGAGACGGCCGCGTTGCTGCGGACCATCGCCGACGAGTTCTGAGGCCCGTCACGTCGCTGTCGGGTGCGCACCTGCCCTAGACTGGCCATCGGCGCTCGTATCCCGCCGTGGCGGAGCATGCCCCAGCGCCGCTCATGTGGGCGCGGCGCGTGAGCCGTACCGATTGGACGCGCCCGCGATCACTCGAAGCATGATCAAGGAGACCACCCCGTGAAGACCGCTGTCGAGGAGCTCAGCCCGACTCGGGTCAAGCTCACTGTCGAGGTGCCGTTCGACGAGCTGCGCCCCAGCCTGGATGCCGCGTACAAGAAGGTCGCGCAGCAGGTACGGGTCCCCGGGTTCCGCCCCGGCAAGGTCCCGGCTCGCATCATCGAGCAGCGCTTCGGCCGCGCGGTCGTGCTGGAGGAGACCCTCAACGACGCGGTGCCCAAGCTGTACGGCCAGGCCGTCGACGAGGTCGACGTGTTCCCGGTCAGCCAGCCCGACATCGAGGTCACGAAGATCGACGACGGTGAGCAGATCGAGTTCACCGCCGAGGTCGACATCCGGCCCAACTTCGACGTCCCCGAGTACAAGGACGTCGAGGTCGCCGTCGACTCCGCCGAGGTGACGGACGCCGACATCGACGCGCAGCTCGACGCGCTGCGCCAGCGCTTCGCCACGCTGACCGGCGTCGAGCGCCCCGCCACCTCCGGCGACTTCGTCGTCATGGACCTGCGGGCCGAGATCGACGGCAAGAACATCGAGGAGCAGCAGGCCAGCGAGGTCTCCTACGAGGTCGGCGCCGGCTCGGTGCTCCAGGGCCTCGACGACGCGCTCGAGGGCATGTCCGCGGGCGAGGAGAAGACCTTCCGCACCGAGCTCGTCGGCGGCGAGAACGCCGGCGAGCAGGCCGACGTGATCATCAACGTCAAGTCGGTCAAGGAGAAGGTCCTGCCCGAGCTCGACGACGAGTTCGCGCAGCTCGCCAGCGAGTTCGACACGCTGGAGGAGCTCAAGCAGAGCATCCGCGAGCAGTCCCGCCGCAACAAGCTGATCGACCAGGTCGTGCAGGCCCGTGACAAGGCCCTCGACACGCTGCTGGACAAGCTCGACATCCCGATCCCCGACAGCGCGCTCAAGGCCGAGGTCGACGCCCGCAAGCACAACCTCGAGCACCAGATCGCCGAGAGCGGCCTGAGCCGCGACGCGTTCTTCCGTCTCTACCAGACGACCGAGGACGAGCGCTTCGCCGAGTTCGACGCCAGCTCCCGCAAGGCGATCAAGGTCGGCTTCGTGCTCGACAAGATCGTCAAGGCCGAGGAGCTGGGCGTCAGCGAGCAGGAGCTGACCAACTTCGTGGTCCGCCGCGCCATGGAGATGGGCGTCCAGCCCAACCAGCTCGCCCAGCACCTGGCCGACAACGACCAGCTCACGCTGGCCATGGTCGAGATCGTCCGCGACAAGGCCAAGGCCGTGCTCGGCGACGCCGCCAAGGTCGTCGACAGCGACGGCAACGAGGTGGACCTCAAGGCCATCTACACCGAGATCAACGGTGAGGAGGTCGTCGAGGAGTCCGCCGAGGACGAGAGCGACGAGAGCGTCGAGGCCGCCGACCAGGCGGACGACACCGCCGGCAAGGCCGAGGACAAGCCGGAGGCGTAAGCACCCCGGGCGCGAGTCCGGAGCGCGGCCACCGTACGGGCCCACGGCCCGAGCGGTGAGCGCCCACGCACGCGCCGAAGCCCCCAAATTCTATGATTTGGGGGCTTCGTCCTTTTCTCGGGCAGAAGAGGGTCCATGGGCGACCAACCCTTCCTCGCGATCCTGGCCTTCGGCGTCGCGCTCCTCGTTCCGGGAGTGCTGTCCAAGCGCCTGAACGTGCCGGGACCGATCCTGCTGGTGCCGTTCGGCGCCGTGGTCGGGTTCCTGCCGGCGCTGCACGGGCTGCACGTGCAGCCGGAGGTGGTCCTCAACGTCTTCCTGCCGCCCCTGATCTACCGGGCGGCGTTCCTGACCGCGCCCCGCGAGAGCCGCCAGGACGCGCTCCCCATCACCATCCTCGCCGTCGGCCTGACCTCCGCCACGGCTCTGTGCGTCATGGTCGCCGTCGGCCTCGCCGTACCCGGCCTGCCGTGGGCCGCGGCGCTCGCGCTCGGCGCGGCGATCGCCCCCACCGACCCCGTCGCCGCCACCTCGGTGCTGCAGCGCGTCGGCGCCCCCAGGCGCCTCGTGACGATCCTGGAAGGCGAGAGCCTGCTCAACGACGGGGTGGCGCTCACCCTGTTCGGCCTGGCCCTGTCCGGCCTCAGCGGCGAGGTCACCGTCGCCGACGGCGTCATCGAGCTGCTGCGCGTCGTCTGCGGCGGCATCCTGTACGGCCTGGCGGTCGCGTGGGTCATCGGCAAGGTGCGCCGCGTGTTCCACGACCCCGGCAGCCAGATCGTGCTGTCGCTGCTGACCCCGTTCGTCGCGTACCTGCCGGCCGAGCACTTCGGGGTGTCCGGCGTCCTCGCCACCATCGTCACCGGCTTCGTGCTCGGCATCAGCCCTCAGGGAGTGCTCCAGCCGGCCTCGCGGCTGAGCGGCCAGGTGTTCTGGCGAGTGCTGTCCCACCTGCTGGAATCCACCCTGTTCGTCCTGCTGGGCGTGCAGATCATGGACGTGTTCCACGAGGTGCGCGACCTGCCCTGGACCCAGCTCGCTCTCACCGCCCTCGTCGCGATGGCCGTCGTGATCGTGCTCCGGCTGGCCTGGACGGCGCTGGTGCTCGCCCCCGTACGGCTGGGGAGGCCGATCGAACGGCGTCAGCGGCTGGTCCTCGGCTGGGCCGGGATGCGCGGCGCCATCACACTGGCCATCGCCCTGTCCATCCCGCTCGACGCCCCGAACCGGGCCCTGCTCATCTTCCTGGCCGCCTGCGTCGTGCTGGTCACCCTGGGAGTGCAGGCCACGACGCTCGCCCCGGTGCTGCGCCGGCTGGGCGTGGGAGAGCCCCAGGAGGAGGTCCAGGAGGACGCCACGGCCAGGGAGGCGCTCCTGGAGGCCGCGCTGGCCCGCCTGGACGAGCTGGCCGCCGACGACAAGGTGGACGACCGGACCGCCGAGGTGTTCCGGCAGCTGTTCGAGCTCCGCCTCGACCGGGTCCGCGAGGTCCTCGGCGACCTCGACGGCGACGGGGAGGGCGCGGACGCCGATGCCGGCGCGGAATCGCACCACGTCGGGCTCCGGCGGGAGCTCATCCGGGCCCAGCGCGACAAGTTGCGACACCTTTACCGCAAGGGCGTCATCGGTGCCGACACCATGCGCAAGCTTGACCACGAGCTGGACGTCGAGGAGCGCCGCAGGGTCTCCGGAGGGGCCTGACCCAACCTGCGCCGTCAGCGAACAGTACGTGGAGCGGGCATGACCTGTGGGCGGCGCGCGTTAAGGTCACAAGCAAAGCCAATCGATTACGACGCATCGGAAGGTGACGCTGTGACCAGCCCGCCGACCTTCTATCAGCCTGAGTCGCGAGGCCGTGAGAACGGCTCGTCCTTCCGGCTTGAGGACCAGCTTTACCAGCGCCTGCTGCGCGAGCGCATCATCGTGCTCGGTCAGGAGGTCAACGATGAGATCGCCAACCGGATCTGCGCGGAGCTGCTCCTGCTCGCCGCGGACGACCCCGACCGCGACATCACCCTCTACATCAACTCGCCCGGCGGCTCCGTCAGCGCCGGAATGGCGATCTACGACATGATGGAGTACGTCCCCAACGACGTCTCCACGGTCGTGATGGGCATGGCGGCCTCGATGGGGCAGTTCCTGCTCTCCGCGGGCACCAAGGGCAAGCGTTTCGGCCTGCCGCACGCCCGCATCATGATGCACCAGCCGTCGGGCGGCATCGGCGGCACCGCGGCCGACATCGCCATCCAGGCCGAGCAGATGCTGTACGTGAAGAAGACGCTGGCCGAGCGGATCGCCTTCCACACCGGGCAGCCGCTGGAGCAGATCGAGGCCGACTCCGACCGTGACCGCTGGTTCACGGCCGACGAGGGCAAGGACTACGGCTTCATCGACCACGTCGTTCGCAGCGCTCGGCAAGTGCCCTCGCAGGGCCCCGTCTCCTAGGGGGAGCTGAAGTGAACATCGAAAGCCGCTACGTCCTCCCCTCGTTCGTCGAGCGCACGTCCTACGGCGTGAAGGAGATGAACCCGTACAACAAGCTCTTCGAGGACCGCATCATCTTCCTCGGGGTGCAGATCGACGACGCGTCGGCCAACGACGTCATGGCCCAGCTGCTGACGCTGGAGTCGCTCGATCCCGACCGTGACATCAGCATCTACATCAACTCGCCCGGCGGCTCCTTCACGGCCATGACGGCGATCTACGACACGATGCAGTTCGTCCGGCCGGAGATCCAGACCGTCTGCCTCGGCCAGGCCGCCTCCGCGGCGGCCGTGCTGCTGGCCGGCGGCACCCCGGGCAAGCGCTTCGCGCTGCCCAACGCCCGGGTCCTGATCCACCAGCCCTCCACCGAGGGCGGCGGCCAGGGAAGCGACATCGAGATCCAGGCCCGCGAGATCCTTCGCATGCGATCCCTCCTGGAGGACATCGTGGCGAGGCACTCCGGAAAGTCCTCCGCCGAAGTCCGCAAGGACATCGAACGCGACAAAATTCTCAACGCGGACGAGGCGAAGGCGTATGGTCTGATCGACGACATCATTCCGTCGCGGAAGAAGCGAGCTCAGGCGGTTGCTTCCTGACGAGGATGTGACGCACCGGAGCGCTGCCCAATAGGGCACGTTCCGGTGCGACTCGCCGCCAGGGGGCTCACTGAGGGCCCAGAAGACGGTAACGTCGAAACCTGAGCGGTTCGGACCGGGTCCGGAGGACACGGATCGCGGAGCAGGGCGGTCCCACGCAAAGGAGTATCTGGGGTGGCACGCATCGGCGACGGGGGAGACCTGCTGAAGTGCTCTTTCTGCGGGAAGAGCCAGAAGCAAGTCAAGAAGCTCATTGCCGGTCCAGGCGTCTACATCTGCGATGAGTGCATCGATCTCTGCAACGAGATCATCGAGGAGGAGCTCTCCGAGTCCTCCGAGCTCAAGTGGGACAACCTGCCCAAGCCGAGAGAGATCTACGAGTTCCTCGACGCCTACGTCATCGGTCAGGACAAGGCGAAGAAGGCACTCTCGGTGGCGGTCTACAACCACTACAAGCGGGTGCAGTCCGGTGACCGGGGCAGAGACGACGGCCTGGAGCTGTCCAAGAGCAACATCCTGCTCCTCGGGCCCACGGGCTCCGGCAAGACACTGCTCGCACAGACGCTGGCGAAGATGCTGAACGTGCCCTTCGCCATCGCCGACGCCACGGCCCTCACAGAGGCCGGCTACGTCGGCGAGGACGTCGAGAACATCCTGCTCAAGCTCATCCAGGCCGCCGACTACGACGTCAAGAAGGCCGAGACGGGCATCATCTACATCGACGAGGTCGACAAGATCGCCCGCAAGAGCGAGAACCCGTCGATCACCCGCGACGTCTCCGGCGAGGGCGTCCAGCAGGCGCTGCTGAAGATCCTGGAAGGCACCACCGCGTCGGTGCCGCCGCAGGGCGGCCGCAAGCACCCGCACCAGGAGTTCATCCAGATCGACACCACCAACGTGCTGTTCATCTGCGGCGGGGCGTTCGCCGGCCTGGAAAAGATCATCGAGTCGCGGGTCGGCAAGAAGGGCATCGGCTTCAACGCCGTCATCCGCTCCAAGGAGGAGATCGACACCGTCGACATCTTCTCCGACGTGATGCCGGAGGACCTTCTCAAGTTCGGCATGATCCCCGAGTTCGTCGGCCGGTTGCCGGTCATCACCTCGGTGCACAACCTCGACCGCGAGGCGCTCGTCCAGATCCTCACCGAGCCCCGCAACGCGCTCGTCAAGCAGTACCGCAAGCTCCTGGAGCTCGACGGCGTGGAGCTGGAGTTCACCGACGACGCGCTGGAGGCCATCGCCGACCAGGCGATCCTGCGCGGCACCGGCGCCCGCGGCCTGCGCGCCATCCTGGAGGAGGTGCTCCAGTCCGTGATGTACGAGGTGCCCTCCCGCAAGGACGTGGCCCGCGTCGTCATCACCCGCGAGTCGGTGCTGGAGCACGCGATCCCCACGCTCGTACCGCGCGACCAGCTCGCCGCCAAGCAGCAGCGGACGCCGCGCGAGAAGTCGGCCTGACCGGCAGGCCGGAGTCTTCGTCCCCGCGTACGCCCCATGGTGCAAACCGTGGGGCGTATCGCTTTCCCGCCTCCCTAGAATGGGGCACTGTGACAACGCCAGAGCTGCCCACCCAGTACACCCCGGCCGACGTCGAGACCCGCAGCTACGAGCGATGGGTGTCCGAAGGCTACTTCCACGCCGAAGCCGGCAGCTCTCGCGCGCCGTTCAGCATCGTCCTCCCGCCGCCCAACGTGACGGGGGTCCTGCACATCGGGCACGCCCTCGACCACTCCATCCAGGACACGCTCACCCGCCGCGCCCGCATGCAGGGGCGCGAGGCGCTCTGGCTGCCCGGCATGGACCACGCCGGCATCGCCACCCAGAACGTCGTGGAGCGCGAGCTGGCCAAGCAGGGCCTGTCCCGCCACGACCTCGGACGCGAGGCGTTCGTGGAGCGCGTCTGGGAGTGGAAGGAGGAGTCCGGCGGCCGGATCCTCGGCCAGATGCGCAAGCTCGGCGACGGCGTGGACTGGGAACGCGAGCGCTTCACCATGGACGAGGGGCTGTCCCGCGCCGTCCACACCATCTTCAAGCGGCTCTTCGACGACGGGCTCATCTACCGCGCCGAGCGCATCATCAACTGGTGCCCGCGCTGCCTGACCGCGCTGTCCGACATCGAGGTCGAGCACAGCGAGGACGAGGGCGAGCTCGTCTCCATCCGCTACTCCGACGACATCGTCGTCGCCACCACCCGGGCCGAGACGATGCTCGGCGACACCGCGGTGGCCGTCCACCCTTCCGACGAGCGCTACGCGCACCTCGTCGGCACCATGGTGGAGGTGCCGCTGACCGGGCGGATGATCCCGATCGTCGCCGACGAGCACGTCGACCCCGAGTTCGGCACCGGCGCGGTCAAGGTCACCCCAGCCCACGACCCCAACGACTTCGAGATCGGCCGCCGCCACTCCCTGCCGTCGCTGACGGTCATGGACGAGCGCGGCGTGATCACGGCCCACGGACCGTTCGAGGGGCTCGACCGGTTCGAGGCGCGCCCTGCCGTGGTGGCCGCGCTGCGGGCCGAGGGCCTGATCGTCGCGGAGAAGCGGCCGTACCTGCACTCGGTCGGCCACTGCTCGCGCTGCAAGACCGTGGTCGAGCCACGGCTGTCGCTGCAGTGGTTCGTCAACGTCGCCCCGCTGGCCAAGGCCGCGGGCGACGCCGTGCGCGACGGCCGCACCCGCATCCACCCGCCGGAGCTGGCCAAGCGCTACTTCGACTGGGTCGACGACATGCATGACTGGTGCATCTCCCGCCAGCTGTGGTGGGGCCACCGCATCCCGGTCTGGTACGGCCCGGACGGCGAGGTCGTGTGCGTCGGACCGGACGAGGCTCCGCCGGAGGGCTACACCCAGGACGCCGACGTGCTCGACACGTGGTTCTCCTCGGGTCTGTGGCCATTCTCGACCCTCGGCTGGCCGGAGGCGACGCCCGAGCTGGCGCGCTTCTACCCGACCTCGGTGCTGGTGACCGGTTACGACATCCTGTTCTTCTGGGTGGCCCGGATGATGATGTTCGGGCTGTACGCGATGGACGGCGAGCCGCCGTTCCGCGTCGTGGCCCTGCACGGCATGGTCCGTGACCAGTACGGCAAGAAGATGTCGAAGTCGTTCGGCAACGTCGTCGACCCGCTCGACTGGATCGAGCGCTTCGGCGCCGACGCGACCCGCTTCACGCTCCTGCGCGGTGCCAACCCCGGCGCCGACGTCGCGGTCAGCGAGGAGTGGGCGGCCGGCTCCCGCAACTTCTGCAACAAGATCTGGAACGCCACGCGCTTCGCGCTCATGAACGGCGCGACGACCGGCTCCCTGGACGAGCTCGACCTGACGCCGGCCGACCGCTGGATCCTTTCGCGCCTGCAGAGCGTCATCTCGACGGCCGACGCGGCCTTCGAGGAGTTCGAGTTCGCCAAGGTGTCCGACCTGCTCTACCACTTCGCGTGGGACGAGGTCTGCGACTGGTACCTGGAGCTGGCCAAGATCCAGCTCGGTGAGGGGCTGGAGCACACCAGGCTCGTGCTCGGGCACGTCTTCGACGCGCTGCTGCGGCTGCTGCATCCATTGGTGCCGTTCGTCACCGAGGAGCTGTGGCGGGCCGTCACGGGCGGCGAGTCCATCGTGGTGGCCCCCTGGCCGGTGGTGGAGTCGGCCTACGTCGACGCCGGCGCCGAGAAGGAGATCGTCGCGCTGCAGGAGCTGGTGACCGAGGTCCGCAGGTTCCGCTCCGACCAGGGGCTGAAGCCGGGGCAGAAGGTCGCCGCCCGGCTCGGGCTGGCCGGCACGACTCTCACGGGGCAGGAGGTGGCGATCCGCTCCCTCCTGCGGCTGACCGAGCCGGACGACGGGTTCTCCGCCACCGCCCGCCTCGCCGTGGGCGAGGTGACCGTCGAGATCGACACGGCGGGAGCCATCGACGTGGTCGCGGAGCGGAAGCGGCTGGAGAAGGACCTGGCCGCCGCCCGCAAGGAGGCCGCGCAGGTGGCGGCCAAGCTGGGCAACGAGCAGTTCATGGGCAAGGCCCCCGATGACGTGGTGGCGAAGGTCCGAGGACGCGCTGAGCAGGCCCAGGCGGACATCGCGCGCCTTGAGGCACAACTCGCCGGCCTGGGTGTTTGAGACCTCCCAGTACGGGGAACGCTCTCTTCTTACAGAAGTTGGGTCTTGGGACCCCGCGCGGGCTGGTAGAGTTTTCCGCGCGGGGCCAGTTGGCCCGGATCTCCTCTGACTGAGCCGAACTTCTGGCTGCGTTCACCTCGTGTTGGACAAAGGCTGAAAGTTCGAGTAAGTTAGCAGGGTTGCCTCGAAGCGGGGCAGAGCCGGTATCTACCGGATCGGGCGGTTTGACAAGAACCACTCGAATCTGATAGGATACCGACAGACGGAATGTAAGCCTCTCGCAGTTCCGGGGAGTACGCGTCCGTTTCTTGAGAACTCAACAGTGTGTTAAAAGCCAGTGCATGATGCACAACCCCGTCATTTCGGTG
>NZ_JBEXDT010000151.1:0-12825 GCF_040605905.1 Nonomuraea sp. NPDC005501
CCAGGTGGTAGGCGTGGCCGGCGATGTTCCAGTGCCAGATCTGGTAGGTGGCAGATGAGGCCGGCACCGGCGCCCCGGACATCAGGACGACGGCCCTGGACGCCGCGCTCGTCCTCCTCGCCGACCACGAGCTGGCCGCCTCCACGCTCGCCGCCCGGGTCGCCGCCTCCGCCCGCGCCGACCCGTACGCCGTGGTGCTCACCGGCCTCGGCGTGCTCGGCGGCCCGCTGCACGGCGGCGCCTCGTACGGCGCCGAACGCCTGCTCGCCGAGGTGACCGAACCGGAGCGGGCGGCGCGCGTGATCGCCGACCGGGTACGGCGCGGCGAGCGCATACCGGGCTTCGGCCACAGCGTCTACAAGAACGGCGACGCCCGCGGCGACCTCCTGCTCACCCTCGTCCGGGAGGCCGCGCCCGGCCACGAGCGGCTCGCCGCCACGCAGGCCGTGCTCGACGAGGTCCGCAGGCGCCGCCTCCCCGAGCGGAACGTCGACTTCGCCCTGGCCGCCCTCACCGCCGTCGCCGGGATGGTGCCGGGCGCCGGAGAGGCGATCTTCGCGGTGGCCAGGACGGCCGGCTGGCTGGCGCACGCCATGGAGGAGTACGAGAGGGGCTCCCTGCTGCGCCTGCGCGCCTCGTACACCGGCCCGCCCCCCGAACGCGCCCCCGACCACCCGGCCACCACCTGACAGGAGCGCCCATGCCCGGCCCGAGCGAGCTGCTGGAGCTCGACCGTCAGCACGTCTGGCACCCGTACGCCGCCATGCCCGGCACGGTCCCGCCGCTGCTCGTCGAGTCGGCGTCGGGCGTGCGGCTGCGCCTGGCCGAGCCGGTCGGCGGGGTGCGCGAGCTGGTCGACGGCATGTCGTCGTGGTGGGCGGCCATCCACGGCTACGCCCATCCGGTGATCGACGCCGCGATCCGCGACCAGCTCGGCCGGATGGCGCACGTCATGTTCGGCGGCCTCACCCACGAGCCGGCCGTCCGCCTCGCCGCCACCCTGGTGGAGATCACGCCGGAGCCGCTGCGCCACGTGTTCCTGTCGGACTCGGGGTCGGTGTCGGTGGAGGTGGCCATCAAGATGTGCCTGCAGTACTGGCGCTCCGCGGGCAGGCCCGGCAAGCGGCGGCTGATGACGTGGCGGGGCGGCTACCACGGCGACACCTGGCACCCCATGTCGGTGTGCGACCCGGAGGGCGGGATGCACGGGCTGTGGGGCGGCAGCCTGCCGAGCCAGGTGTTCGCCGACGCGCCGCCCACCTCCTACGACCCCGCGTACACCGACCATCTCGCGCAGGTGCTCGGCCGGCACGCGGACGAGATCGCGGCCGTGATCGTCGAGCCCGTCGCGCAGAACGCGGGCGGCATGCGCTTCCACCCGCCCGCCTACCTGCGGGACCTGCGGGAGCTGACGCGCGCGCACGACGTCCTGCTCGTCTTCGACGAGATCGCGACCGGGTTCGGACGCACCGGCGAGCTGTTCGCCGCCGATCACGCCGGGGTGTCGCCGGACGTCATGTGCCTCGGCAAGGCGCTGACCGGCGGGTACCTGAGCATGGCGGCGACCCTGTGCACCGAGCGGGTGGCGGACGGCATCTCGCGGGGGGAGGTGCCGGTGCTGGCGCACGGGCCCACGTTCATGGGCAACCCGCTGGCCGCCGCCGCGGCGAACGCGTCGCTGTCGCTGCTGCTCGGCGGCGACTGGCGGGGCCAGGTGCGGCGCGTGGAGCGCGGCCTGCGCGAAGGACTGGCCCCGGCCGCCGGGCTGCCCGGAGTGGCCGACGTGCGCGTGCTCGGCGCCATCGGCGTGGTGCAGCTCGACCACCCGGTGGACGTGGCGGCGGCCACCCGCGAGGCCGTGCGGCACGGCGTGTGGCTGCGGCCGTTCCGCGACCTCGTCTACACGATGCCGCCGTACGTCACCTCCGACGACGATCTGGCCCGCATCGCCACGGCGGTCCTGGCGGCGGCCCGCGCCGCCTGACCCCGGCACGCGCCAGGGCCCGCCTGTGGCGAGCAGCGGAGGGTCACACCGGGGCGGGCGTTCTGGCCACGTACGCCGCCAGCGCCCGCACCCGCTCGGCGTGCTGGTCGTGCCCCACGATCACCGGCGGCTCGTTGTACGGCATGGCGTCCGACGAGCGCCGCAGCTTGACGTACTGGCCGCAGGCGTCGATCGCGTAGGGCTCCATGTCGTCCTGCAGCGCCCCGATCACCGTGATCCCGTACGTCTCGCCGATCCGCCGGAACAGCGCCACCGCCTCCCGCCGGTGCTCCTTGCCCAGGTTGCGGCCCAGCTCGTCCAGCACCAGGCACAGGTGGCCGCCGCCGGACGACGCGATCGCCGCCGCGCACACCAGCTTGACCGCCTTCTCGTCCATGAGCGCCGTGTTGGCCCGCCGGTTGTACGGCACGAACCCCTGGCCCTCGCCCCGCCGCCACTTCGGTGTCACCCGCCACTGCCAGCGCTGCTCCGGGTCGGCGGGCGCCGGCGGCACCGGGAACTCCAGCGTCGCGCCGTAGCCGCCGTACGAGGTGTCGAGCTTCTCGAACTCCTCCGCCACCCGGGTGAGCCGCGCCTTGATCGCCGCGCTGAGCGCCGCCCGGTGGACCGCCGTGGACTGGGCGGCCTCCTCCGCGCCCTTGTCGGCCGCCGCCAGGTCGCGCTGCCTCGACACGACCTGGGCCTCGATCTGCCGCCGCTGGTGCTTCTCGTACTCCTCCTGACCGCGCAGGTACGACGCCAGCGCCCCGCACACCGCCGCGAACGTCGCCTGCTCGCGCGCCGTGCTGCCGCCGCGCTCCGACAGCAGGAATCGCAGCTCCTCGGGGATCTCCGCGTCCTCCTCCGGGAACGTGTCGCGCAACGCCTGGTCGAAGTGCCGCTCGGCGATCCGCCACCACTCCTCGGCGGCGCGCGGCCGCTCCTCCTCGGGCAGCGCCCGCAGCCACTCGCGCGCCGTCTCCACCGTGCCGCCCCAGTCGGCGGCCATCGCGGCCAGCTTCAGCGCCTCCCGCTCGCCGCCGACGCGGGTCTCCTGCTCCCGCGCCTGGGCGCGCTCGGCCTCGTGCCGCTGCCGCCGGCCCTCCAGGCGCTCGATCTCCATGTCCCGCGTACGGGCCCGGAAGTCGAGCCCGGCCGCCTGCCGCTCCGCCTCGGCCACCGCCGGGACGACCTCCTCCAGCGCGCCGGCCAGCTCGGCCAGCCGGGCCCGCCGCTCGGCCAGCCGCGTCTCCACCTCGGCGAGCCGCAGCCCGGCCTTCGCGCCGTCGAGCCGCCGCTGCGCCTCCGCGACGGCCTCCTCCTCGTCGTGCACGACCTGAGCCGCGGTCTCCTGCGTGTCGCGGGCCCGGTTCAGGCGCTGCTCGGCGGCCTTGATGCGCGCCTCGCGCCCGGTCGCCACCCCGTCGAACGCCCCGACGACGCTGACCCCGGCGGCGCTCACCAGCACCGAGCCGGGCAGGTCGCGCAGCGCCTGAGCCGCCTCCTCCAGCCGCCCGGCGTCGACGATCACCGCGTGCTCGTGCGGCCACCCGCGCAACCCGCCCAGGTCCAGCCCCGGGCCGCGGGACTCGTCGCGGGCCTGCTCGGCCACGTCCAGGGCGTCCAGCAGGCCGGTGGCGTGCAGGCCGGCCGCGGCCAGCGCGTTGAGCTGCACGGCGGCGGGGCCGCCCTCGGCGTCGTCCAGGGCCGCCTGCGCGGAGGCCACCTCCCGGTCGGCGACGCCGAGCGCCTTCAGCGTCTCGTTCAGGCGCAGCCGCGCATCCCGCAGCTCCCGCTCCGCCGCCGGCACGTCACGGCCGTCGGCGAACCGGCGCGCCTCCTCCAGCTCCGGGATCCGGCCGCGCAGCTCGTCGGCGGAGTTCTCCGCCACGGCCCGGTCGGCCTCCAGCTTCGCGGCCCGCGCCTGGAGCGCCGCCAGCTCCCTGCGCGCCTCGGTGGCACCCCGGTCCAGCGTGTCGTCCTTCAGGGTGGCGATCTCGGCCTTCACCAGGGCGATCGCCTCGGCCGCCGCCGCACCGGCCGCGCGATGGCGTTCGAGCTCCGCGGCCAGCGCCTCGTCCTTGGTCGCCGCGTCGGCCAGCTTGCGCGCCTGCCTGCCGCGCCAGCACCGCAGCGCCTCCGCCAGGCGTACCCGGGCCTGGTCGCGGCGGTCGAACGTGGTCAGCAGCGCCTTCGACTCCGCCTCGAACTCCGCCAGCCGCTCGGCGGCCTGCGCGGCCCGCACGCGCTTGGCGTGCTCGTCACGGCGTGCCTCGCGCTCCTGCTCCAGCTCGGCGTCCAGCCCGGTCAGCGCCGCGATCGCCTCGAACACCCGCTCCGGGGAGATCTCGTTGAGCGGCTGGGAGAGCAGGTTGGTGGCCACCTTGCTGCGCACGGACGTCGACAGGAACGACACGCAGCGGACCCGGTCCCCGTACAGGACCTTGGTCAGGTCACGCGCCACCACGTCACGCCGCCCAGCGGACCGGGGCAGGGACGCCCAGATCTCGTCGGCCCTGGCCACCCGCTCGGCCTCGGAGGCCGCGGACGCCAGGTGGACGCCGTCACGCCAGCGGATCTCCAGGTGCGGCGCCTCCTGGTTCACGCGGAGCCACACGGTCGTGGCCCCGCTGGAGGTGTCGGGCACGGCGAACAACTCCCCGCTCTCCAGCGCCCCGCCACCGTCTTCGCCGGCGCCCTCGCCGCTGGAGCGGCCGCCGCCTCCGCCCCCGCCACTGAGGCCGTCTCCTTCGCCACCGCCGCTGAGGCCGGCGCTCCCGCCGCCACCGTCGCCGCCGGTGTCCTCGCCACCGTCGCCCCCACCGGCCCCAGGCGGCAGGACGCGGGAGAAATCACCCGCACGCACCTCCGGTGGGCCGAACACCCCCACGATGTAGCCGTGGTCGGCGCTCGCCCACTGCCGTCCGCCCGCCCCGCTGGCCAGCTCCGCGTTGAACAGCAGCTCCGACACCGCCTTGGCGCCCGAGGCGAACCGCCACTGCTCGTCGCCCAGCAACGCTGTGATCGACGCGATGAACGACGACTTGCCCGCCCCGTTGGAGTCCTTGGGCCCCGCGCCGGCGACGACGATGAGCGTGCCCGGGACGGTCGGCACCGGATGGGTCGAGAGCCGTGAGATGTTGACCGCCTGCACGGCGATCAGCACCCGGTCCCCGACCACGTTCTCCATCTGCGACACTCGAACTCCCGCCACCCTTCCTACGCCGTCACGCCATGCACTGCCCCGGCCCGCCGCCGGACAGCCCCACACCTCTCCACCCGCCCCCTCAGGACCGGGGGGTCCCGCCTACCACCGGCCCACTCACGGCCGGGCGGCCCTACCCGGCGGATCTTCGAGCACGTACGGCCGTCGCCAGCGGTGTGTGCGGCCCGGCCGCCAGGATCAGCTCCTCCTGCAACCGCCGCCGCGCCGCCGGGGTGAGCCGGTGGAACTGCGACCCGGGCACGTACCCGCCCGCCTCCTCGCCCGCCTTCACCTGGGCGACCAGCCCGGCGTGCCGCAGCACCCGCAGCGCCCCCTCCAGCTCACCGATCGGCACCTGGGTGTGACGCCGCAGCTCCTCGACGGGTGTGGCATGGGGAGAGAGCCACGTGTCCTCCGGCAGCACCCCCTCCGCCCGGGGGATCGCCACGGAGTGCACGAGCACCAACGTCAGCACCGCCCGCTCCGCCTCACCCAGCCGCACCGGGTCCCGCGGGCCCCGGCTCCTGCCCGACGGAGCGACCGGGCCGGCCCCGGCCGCGCCGTCGCCCGACGCGTTCCCGTCCGGGCCGCCACCGACGGGTGACGCCCCGGCCGAGCCCTCGTCGTCCGCGGCGGCCCCGGGCTGTGCGTCGGTCTCGGGCAGTGCGTCGGTCTCAGGCAGTGCGTCGGTCTCGGGCAGTGCGTCGGTCCCGGGTTGTGCGTCGGTCTCGGGCTGCGCGGCGGTGTCCGGCCGCGCGTCGGGGGTCTCCTCGGCCGGGTCGCCACGGTGGGCGACGCTTCGGGCCGCGGCGGAGCCGTCGAGAGAGGGGGATGCGCCAGGGTCGCGGGGATCCCGGAAGGCCCGGGCGGCGGTCTCGTCGGCGTAACCGGAGATCCAGCGCTCGCGGTGCTGGATGAGAGTGCGGCCGCGCCGGGCGAGCATCTCGCCGAGCGTGTGCCGCAGCGCCGGGTCGCGCAGGGCGGCGAACCGCGCCTCCTGCACGGGTTCGGCCGCGTACTCCACCACCATGAACGCGGCCACCAGCTCGGCGCGCCGCCGCTCGTCGTAGGCGCCGAGGAGGTCGTCGAACTCCGCCTCCCCGCCCTCGACCCGCCCCCCGACACCCGACGACACGATCCGTGCCCCAGCGGCCGAGGGCACAGCCGTCTCCGACGCAGGGGATGCGGTCGCCTCCACCGCCGAGGACGCCGCCGCCTCCGCCGCAGGGGATGCGGCCTGTGCTCCGGGCCGCCCGCCCTCGGCCGCGCCACCCGCCGCCACGCCGCCGGTCTCGGCGTGCGCGCTCGGACCCGGGCCCGTCGTGGGGGCCGGTGTCGCGGGGTCCGGCGTCGCGGAGGCCGGCGTCGCGCGGGCCGCGGCGACGATGTCGGCGTCCGCGACCACCGTCAGCTCCTGCCGCTCCGGCTCCGGGATCCGTCGTACGAGCTCCTTGAGCTGCGCCAGCGACGACACCGGCCACAGCGCGCACCTCGGGCCCAGGGTGACCAGCCCGTCGGCCATGACCACCCACGCCGAGTCGTGCAGCCGGCGCAGCGCGCCCACCGCCCAGTTGCGCATGAGGTCGTCCGTGCGCCCGATCAGCGCGCGGTAGGTGGCCAGCACCAGCTCCACCGGCGCGGGATCGCCGGGCCACGGGTCGACGGAGTGGTCGGTCCAGCAGCACTTGAGGCAGGCCGCCAGGACACGGCGGGTCTCGCCGGAGCGCTCCACCGCCACCGGCGCCACCTGATGCTCCTCCAGCAGCGCCGGGGTGACGCCGTCCGGCCACACCGGCAGCGCCTGGCCGGTGGAGTCCGGCCGGGTCAGCCGGAGCATGCCCGGCGGCGCGGCCGCCCCCGGGCCGAGCGGGAGAGGGCCGCCGGCGCGGGCCAGCAGATGGGCGGCGGCGCCGTCGGACGGCGCGCGCCTCGGAACTCGCGTCATGAGGTGCGCTCCAGGCAGCCGTGCGAGAGCCAGGCCGGTTCGTGGTCCGGGTCGATCGTGAGGTCGTCCGACCAGGTCAGCCGGTATGGCAGCTCCGGCCGCAGGTCGATCGTGGTCAGGTCGGCGAGCAGGCGGCGGGCGGACGGCCAGTCGGCGCCGAGCACGTCGGCCAGCGCCACCTGGGACGACGGGCCGAGCAGCGACTCCGCCAGCGCCGTCAGGCGCTCCACGGCGGCCCCGGGCGAGGAGTCGAGCGAGTCCTGCGGCCCCGGGTCCGGCAGGGCCGAGCGCGGGGGAGTGGGCTGCGCCGGGGCGGGGCGCGGGGCCTCGTCCACGGCCCGCGCGATCGCCGCCGGGTCGTGCCACGGCGCCGGCGCGTCGAACACGAACCCGTCGAGCACCGCCGCCAGCCGCTCCTTCGAGGCCGTCTGCGTGAACGTCCGCCACGCCTCCGTCGGCAGCAGCGTCAGGTTGCGGGTCGTGCCCGCCGAGTCGGCCAGGCGGCCGGCCGCCCGGCGTGAGGCGTCGCTGTAGGCGTAGATCGCGGCCCGCAGGTCGGTGCAGACCCGGTCGAGCTCCGGCCAGCGGGTCAGGATCGTGCCGTGCAGGCTCTGGGCGCGGCGGGCGATCTCCTCGGTGCCCCACAGCTTGGGCGCCTGCTCGCGCAGCTCCTCGATCGTGCCGGTGGTGAGAGTGATCAGCTCCAGCGCCCACAGCCGGAACGCGCGGGCGAGGTTGGCCGCGCTCTGCCGCGCCTCGTCCATGGTGGTGCGCGGGTCGGCGACGTTGAGGTCCTCGAGGGCGAGCAGCCGGTGCATCTCGGACTGACCGCCGTCGTCCATCATCCGCCTGATGAACATCAGCCCCACCACGCTGGTGAACGACGCCCGGTAGCGAAGCTGGTTGGGCTTGGGGAACACCTCGCGGATGGCCCCGAGCCCCTTGAGCACCCGCAGCCGGTTGTCGAACTGGTCACCCGGATAGGCCCGGCAGGCGAAGCGCATCTGCTCGTGCGTCAGCCACTCCTCGCCCGCCTCGGCGAACGCGGCGAACAACGTCTCCGCGATGTCGACCAGGGCCGGGTCGTCCACCACGGCCCCGCTGTCACGGGCCAGGGCCGCGAACATGCGGCGGTAGGTCGACAGGACCGCCTCGTCGGAGAGGGCGGCGTCGAGGGTCAGGGGCTGATCGGGCACGCGCTCTAAGGTAAGGCTTCCGGCCGACATTCTCGGACCGCCACGGGGCGGACGTGCCTCGGCCGTGCGCGAAAGGAGCGGGCCGTGACGTCATGTGCGCGGGCGTGAGGAGTGCCGAGGCGCAGCTGCTGCACCGGCCGCCGGGCCTGGGGGCCGGTGACGTGGTGCGGCGGCTGCCGGCCGTGCAGGCCCAGGACGTCACCTCCGCGTACCTGGCCTTCCGCGCCCGGTCGGCCGCCCTCCGCGTCGCGGACGTCGAGGCGGCCTGGCGGGCGGGCGAGATCGTGCGGACCTGGGGGCCGCGCGGCACCCTGCACTTCGTCCACACCGAGGACCTGCCGTGGCTGCACGCCCTCACCCGGCGCGACACCGGCACCCTGCGCCGCCTGCGCCAGGAGGGCGTCACCGGCGACGACCTGCTGCCCCTGATCGTGCGGGCCCTGGCCGGCCAGGGCCCGCTCACCAAGGCGGAGCTGGAGGAGCGGCTGGCGGGCCGGGCACGGGGGCAGGGCGTCGTCCACCTGGTCGCGCTGGCCGCCTTCCACGGGCTGGCCGTCCTCGCGCCGCCCCGGGGCGGCAAGCCCACGTACGTCCACGCCGGGGACTGGCTCGGCGCGCCGGTCAGGCCCGAGCCGGACCGGGAGCGGGCGCTGGCCGAGCTGGCGCGCCGCTACCGCCGCGCGCACCGGCCGTCCGAGCCGGAGGACCTGGCCGCCTGGTCCGGGCTCGCCCTGGGAGAGGCCCGTACGGCGTGGCGTCTGAGCGGCGCCCCGGAGGCGGGATCGGCAGCGACGGAGGCGGCCCCGGTACGGCTGGTGCCCGCCTTCGACGAGTTCCTGCTGGGCTGGAGGAGCCGGGACCCCGTCGTGCCGGCCGCGCACGCCCGCGAGGTGTTCCCCGGCGGTGGGATCCTGCGGCCCGTGGTGCTGGCCGGCGGCGTGGCCGTGGGCGTCTGGGAGCGCAGGGGCGCGCAGGCGACCGTCAGACCCTTCGGCTCCCTGCCGCCGGAGGCCCTGGCGGAGGAGATCGCCGACGTCCGCCGCTTCCTGGGCTGAGAACGCCCTGGAGCCTGTTCGGGGTGCGGATCGGGACAGGTGCGCTGATGTGGTTCATCATGGGAGCATCCAGAGCGCGCATCCCGGGACCCACGAGGAGACCACGATGTCGTCCGATGGCACGGTGGAGGTATTCCGCTCGACCCGGCCCGGCCAGATCAAGCGGGTCGAGATTCGGATCGTGGGCGGCAACATCAGGATCAACGCCATCGACACCGACACGGTGAACGTCACGGCACTCGGTGATGTCGCCACGCTGGGCGCCCGGGCCACCGTCGAGGGCGATGTCCTGCGCATCACCTCGTCGTCCGCCCTGCGCTATTTCCTGCAGAGGAGCCGCATCGACCTGGTCCTCGACGTGCCGGAGGACACGGGCGTCCTCATCAGGGTGTTCGGCGCCGACATCGTCATCAACGGCGGCACCGGGCCGCTGGAGGTGCGCGGAGTCGCCGGCGCGATCGGGGGCACGACCCACTCCCCGGACGTCAAGGTGCGATTCGTCGTCGGCGGCAACGACCTCGTCCAAGTGAGCGGAGGCGGCCGCTCCTGAGCCGGAGCGGACCACGGAGCAGGCGGATCGACAGCTCCTGGAGCCGGCCCGGCCGGGCCGGTCACAGGGGATTCATCAGGTACGCGCCGGCCACCACCGACGCGCACGCCACCACCAGGAAGAAGAACACGTAGAAGCCGCCCGGCAGGATCGTCAGCCGGGCGAGCTGGTCGGCGTCGGAGTCGCGGGCCTGCCGCAGCCGCCGCTTGCGCTGTAACTCGACGATCGGCCGCACCCCGCCGAACAGCAGGAACCACACGGCCGCCATGGCCACGGCCTGCTGCACCTGGTTCGGCGCGTACATCGACAGGGCGAACACCGCCCCGCCCGTCGCCAGCAGGATCAGCGCGCCGTACAGGTTGCGGATCAGCAGCAGCATGCAGACGAGGAAGAGCAGCACGCTCCAGATCAGCAGCGTGATGCGCCCCTGCTCGGTCAGCCACGCCGCCGCCAGCCCGAGCAGCGACGGCGCGAGGTAGCCGGCGAGCGCGGTCAGCACCATGCCGGGGCCGTTGGGGCGGCCTCGGGTCAGCGTCACGCCCGAGGTGTCGGAGTGCAGCCGGATGCCCTCGAGCTTGCGCCGGGTGAGCAGCGCCATCAGCGCGTGGCCCCCTTCGTGCGCGATCGTGATCAGGCCCCTGCTCAGCTGCCAGGGGGTCCTGAACGACACGATCGCGAGCGCCGCCAGAGCGGTGGCCGGCACGACCCAGGGGGCGGGGTCGGGTTGTGCCTTGATGAGGTGGGCCCAGAGCTCGTTCATCGAGACAAGACCCTATCCGGGTCGGGCCGCTCGCGTGCGGCCCGCTTGACGGCCGTCCGGCTGGGCAGGTGACGAGCGCCGGCGGTTCCGTGTGGAGGCGCGTTCGCGCGCTGGTCACGGGCCGTTCGCCGGGACGACGTAGCGGACGTGATCTGATAAAAAAGTGAAGGATCGGCTGGATATATGGCACGACACCACCCGGGACCGTCGGAGACGGTCACCCGATCGGCCGGCGGGAAGAGGAACGGCGTGGCACGGATGAGGAGCTTCAGGCGCGGCGAGGCGGCCCGCCAGGACGCGCCCGAGCACGAGATGGACCCGCGCGCCGCCGACGAGCCGCCGTACCGGCCGACCGTCATCGACAACGCCGTCTACCAGGACGGCCAGCGCGTGGACAACCCCGGCTCCATGGCCGACGCCTTCGAGCGGCTGAACAAGACGCCGGACAGCCTCGCCTGGATCGGCCTCTACCGGCCCAAGGAGTGGGAGCTGGTCAAGCTCGCCGAGGAGTTCGAGCTGCACGAGCTGGCGCTGGAGGACGCCATCGTCGGCTCCCAGCGGCCCAAGGCCGACCGCTACGGCGACACGCTGTTCGTGGTGCTGCGCGCCGCCCGCTACCTCGACGACGTCGAGGAGGTCGCGTTCGGCGAGCTGCACGTCTTCGTCGGCCCCAACTTCGTCATCACCGTACGGCACGCCGAGGCGCCCGACCTCCAGGGCGTGCGCAAGCGCATGGAGTCGGACCCCGACCTGCTCCGCCAGGGACCCCAGGCGGTCCTGTACGCCATCCTCGACGCCGTCGTCGACGGCTACGCGCCGGTCGTCGCCGGACTGCAGAAGGACCTGGAGGAGATCGAGGGGCAGGTGTTCAGCGGCGACCCGTCGGTCTCGCGGCGCGTGTACGAGCTGTCCGGCGAGGTCATCGAGTTCCAGCGGGCCACCGCGCCGCTGGTGCGGATGATCGACGGCTTCATCGCCGGGGCCGCCAAGTACGGGGTCAACGACGAGCTCCAGAGCTACCTGCGCGACGTGGCCGACCACGCCATCACGGTCAACGAGCGGGTCGCCGCCTTCCGCCAGATGCTCCAGGACATCCTCGTGATCAACTCCACGCTCGTCACCCAGGCGCAGAACGCGGAGATGGCCAAGATGACCGAGTCGAGCATCCGGCAGGGCGAGGAGGTCAAGAAGATCTCCGCCTGGGCGGCCATCCTGTTCGCGCCCACGCTGGTCGGCACCATCTACGGCATGAACTTCGACGTCATGCCGGAGACCCACTGGGTGCTCGGCTACCCGTTCGCGATCGTGCTCATGGGCGTGGTCTGCGTGACCCTCTACCTCGTCTTCAAACGGCGCGACTGGCTGTAAGCGGGCGGCGGCGCCGGTCACGGCGGGCCCTCGTCGGTCCAGCCGGCCGTCAGGACGACCTCGTCACGGTCCGCCGGGGACTCCCGCCCGGTGCCGTCCGCGCTGTCGCTGCTGGACAGCACCTGCGAGCTGACCGGGTCGACGACCAGCGTCCGCCGCACCCCCGTGGCGGCGTCCGGCGTGAACGCGAACGCCTCGCCCGGGCGCCCCTTGGGGTCGGTGGCACGGCCCAGGTAGCGGACGCTCGGCAGCTCGGCGAGCAGCCGGTAGGCGGCGGCCCGTACGGCGGGCGGCGACGGCTTGCTCCACAGCAGCCCGCTCACCGCGTCGGCCAGCACACCGTCGCCGGAGCCGGGCGGCAGCATCGCCGCGACCCGCCGCTTGAGCGCGTCCGTCCCGGCGGGCAGCCGCTCGATCTCCGTGAGCGACAGAGCCCGGCCCGCCATGGTGAACGGCCTGGCGACCTGCTTCACCCCGGTGCCGGGAGCCGTTCCCTCCGCGTGCTCGTCGATCCAGGCGCGTCCGTCGCGGGCCACCCACAGGGTCGTGACCTTGGCGCCGCTCTGCCGGGAGACGCGCCAGTACGTGCCCCGCGGCGGGGGCTCCGAGGCCGCCGTGGCCGCGGCCGCCAGCAGCACCGCCCTCCCCTGGACCGTCGAGGTGCCCTCTGCCGAGCCCCGCGCCGGCCCGCCCTGCGCCGTCGCCGTGCCCTGCGCGGGTCCGGCCGTCGCGGGGGCGCCGGTGACCGACTGGCGGCTGTAC
>NZ_JBEXDT010000152.1:0-12798 GCF_040605905.1 Nonomuraea sp. NPDC005501
CGAGGGCGTCCAGCGGCGTCCCGAGCGCCGCGACCGCCGCCCGCGCCAGCACCGGACCGAGCAGCGCCCCGGCCGCCGCCCACACCAGCGCGGTGAGCATCGTCACCGGGCTCGCCGCCGCCTCCGTCTCCAGCCCGGACAGCACCAGCGCCAGCGCCGCGCCGCCGGCCGCCAGCACCGCTCCCGCGACGATCCGGCCCGTCGCCGGACGGCCGCTCTCCAGCGCCGCCTCGCCCAGGGCCTCCACCGGCCTGATCCGGGTGGCCCGCCGCGCCGACACCAGGGCCGCCACCCAGGCCGCCGCCACGGTCGCGACGAGCGCGGCCAGCGCCGGGAACGGGCTCACCACCAGCTCCAGGTTCTCCGGCATCGCGCCGAGCGCCACGAATCTCGACCGCAGCCAGAACCCCAGTCCCATCCCCGCCGCCGAGCCGAGCGTCCCGGCGGCCAGCCCGAGCAGCACCGCCTCGCCGCCCAGCAGCCGGCGCACCTGCCGGGGCGTGGCGGCCACGGCCCGCAGCAGCGCGATCTCCCGCTGCCGCTGCTGCACCGACAGGGCGAACGTGCCGGCCACGACGAGGATCGCCACCAGCAGCGAGGTGCCGCCGAGCGCGCCGCCCAGGCTCACCAGCCGGGTCCGCGCCTTCTCGGCGTCCAGGAACTCGACCGCCCCGCGCCCGTCCCCGGTGTAGGCGACAGGAGCGGCGTTCCGCTTGTCGCCCGCGTGCGCGGCCAGCACGGCGGAGACGTCCACCCGGGGGAACACCCCGATCGCGCTCACCAGCCCCGCGCGGCCGGCCAGCCGGCGCGCCTCCGCCGTGGACAGGAACACCGTGTCCTGCCCCGGCAGCGCCTGCGCGGTCACGCCGACGACCCGATGACGGCCCAGCCGCGCGCCGACGGCCAGCCCGGCGCGGGCGTCGACCACCACCTCGCCCGCCGTCCGCGGCTCCCGTCCCGATGCGATCGCGAACGGCGTGAGCGCGGCCGACTCCCACCCGTGCCCCAGCGCCGCGCCGAACGGGAACGTCACCTCCGGGACCACCCGCGACACCCCGGGCGCCGCGCGCAGCTCGTCCGCCAGCCCGGCGGGGATCCACGCCCGCTCCGCCAGCGGCTTGGCCTTGGTCTTCACCTTGTCGCCCGAGGTCACCGTCTGCCGCACGAAGCGGTCACCGGCCACGACCAGCGGCGCCCCCGCGTAGCGCTGCGGCGCGACCGTGCCGCGCAGCCCCGTGTCCAGCAGCATCAGGCAGGCGCACACCAGCGCCGCGGCGCAGAGCAGCGCCACGAACGCCCCCGCCACCCCCGCCTTGCGATGCCGCAGCGAGCGGACCGCGAACCCCGTCATCCCCTGGGACCTCGCCATCACGTCCACGCCCCCAGCCGCGTCATGCGCTCGGCCACCTTGTCGGCCGACGGCGCGCCCATCGCGTCCACGATCCGCCCGTCGGCCAGGAACAGCACGGTGTCGGCGTACGAGGCGGCCACCGGGTCGTGGGTGACCATCACCACGGTCTGGCCCATGCCCTCCACCACCTCGCGCAGCAGCGTCAGCACGCCCCGGGCCGTCATCGTGTCCAGCGCCCCGGTCGGCTCGTCGCCGAAGACCACCTCCGGCTTCGTCACCAGCGCCCGGGCGATCGCCGCCCGCTGCTGCTGGCCGCCCGACAGCTCCGCCGGCCGCCGCCCGGCCCGCCCGTCCATGCCGACCCGGCGCAGCAGCTCCGCCGCCCAGAACGCGTCCACGCGGGCCCCGGCCAGGCGCAGGGGCAGCGTCACGTTCTCCGTCACCGTCAGCGACGGCACCAGGTTGAACGACTGGAACACGAACCCGACCCGCCGCCTGCGCAGCTCGGTCAGCCGGGTCTCGTCCATGCCGGCCAGCTCCGTGCCGCCCAGCCGCACCGAGCCCGAGGTCGGGACGTCCAGCCCGGCCGCGCAGTGCAGGAACGTGCTCTTGCCCGATCCCGACGGCCCCATCACCGCCGTGAAGCTCCCGCGCGGGATCGCCACGGACACCTCGCGCAGGGCGGCCACGGCCCCCTGCCCCTTCCCGTACACCTTGCTCACGGCGTCGAGCCGCACCACGTCCGTCATGCCCTCAAGCCTGCTCGGCGGGCCGCCCCCGGACCAGAGACGCGATCACCGGTCGACCATGACGCCATCATGAACCGGACACTGATAGACATGTGCCCGTGATTCGCGTACTGCTGGCAGAAGATCAGCACGTGGTCAGGGGCGCGCTGGCGGCGCTGCTGGGCCTGGAGGCCGACCTGGAGGTCGTGGCGGCCGTGGACTCGGGCGACGCCGCCGTCGCCGCCGCGCCGGCCCACCGGCCGGACGTGGCCGTCATGGACATCGACATGCCGGGCCGGCTCGACGGCCTCGACGCGGCGAGCGAGATCCGCGCCCGCGTCCCGTCGTGCCGCATGCTCATGCTCACCGGGTACGGCAAGCCGGGGCACCTGCGCCGGGCGCTCGCGGCCCAGGTGGACGGCTTCCTGCTGAAGACGGCGCCGCCGGAGGACCTGGTGGCGGCCATCCGCAAGGTCGCGGCGGGGGAGCGGGTGCTGGACCCCTCGCTCGCGGTGGCGGCCTGGGGGCTGGCGGAGAACCCGCTGACCGGCCGCGAGGCGGACGTGCTCCGCCTGGCCGCCGGCGGCGCCGACGCCACGGACATCGCCGCCCAACTGCACCTGACGGCGGGCACGGTCCGCAACTACCTGACGGGCATCGTGGCCAAGCTCAACGCCCGCAACCGCACCGACGCGGTCCGTATCGCCACGGAGACCGGCTGGATCTGACGCCCGCTCACGCCGCCGGGATCGGGCAGGGCGTGGCGAGAAGGGGTGTCACGGCCGCCAGCTCGAACCAGCCGTCCCCCGCGGCGGTGGTCAGGCGGCCGTCGAGGGCGGCCAGCCGGGTCGTCAGGTTGCCGATGCCGGACGAGCCGTGCCGGGCCCGCGCGCCCCGGGCGCCGTCGTTGCGGACGCGCAGCCGTACCACGCCGTCCTCCAGCGCCGTGGAGACGGCGCAGTGGCGTGCGGAGCTGTGGCGCAACACGTTCGTCACGGCCTCCCGCAGGACGGCGCTCAGCACGGTCTCGGCCTCGGCGGGCAGCGGCGGGTGGGCGAGGTCCACGGTGACCTCCACCCCCGCGGCCGACAGCACCGAGCGCGCCGAGGCCGCCTCGGAGGCCAGCGACAGGTCGCGGTGCTCGCCGGAGACCGAGCGCAGGTCCGCCTCCGCCTGCTCGGCCAGGGCGATGACGCCCGTCAGCTCCGCACGGGCCCGCGCGGGGTCGAGCCGCCGGGCCAGCTCGCACTTCAGCAGGATGGCGGCCAGGCTGTGGCCGAGGAGGTCGTGCAGGTCGCGGGCGGCCCGCAGGCGCTCCTCGACGACGGCCGCGCTGGCCAGCTCCTCGCGGGCGGCCTGGAGCTCCTTCACCTGCCGGGCCAGCCGCACCAGGCCGTACACGACGAGACCGGTGACCAGGGTGCTGACCGTGAAGTTCGCCGTGGCGGCGGAGGGCAGCCCGAAGGCCGTCCCCGCGACGGCCACCGCGGCCAGCACGGCCGCCACGAGCGGCCACGCCACCCGCCACCGGAACGCCAGCAGCACCGGCCCCGCCACGAACCCGGCCACACCCAGCCACACCGGCCCGAACACCGGCACGGGCGCGACCGCCAGCACGGTCATCACGCCCAGCGCCACCATGTGCCGCCCGTTGACGGACCGCAGCTGCATCGCGACGATCACGGCCAGGACCGCCGCCGCGGGCGCCACCATGCCCGCGGGCAGCGCCAGCAGGGCCTTCACGCTGAACCCCACCAGCACGGCCGCGAGCAGCCCGAGGACCACGCCGTACGACTCGCCGTACGTCGCCCGGCCCGTCTCCGCCTCGTCCTCGCCGGCGGCCCGGTGGGGCAGCGCGGCCTCGACGACGTAGCGGCCGTCCGGGGCGAGGCCCGCGGACAGGACGCCGCCCGCCGCCTCCACCTGCGCGGCCGTCGCGCCCGGCCGGCCGTCCTCGGCGGTCCGCCGGCCGTCGTCCGTGATGCGCAGCCGCACCGTCCCGTCCGTGTCCAGGGTCTCGATCAGGCACGTACGGGCGGCGCCGAGCCGGACGACGTCCGTCACCGCCTCCCGCAGCACGGCGGCGAGCACGGCGCCCGCCGGGCCCAGCGGCTCGGCGTGCCCCTCGCGCACCTCGGCCCCGATCCCGGCGGCGGCCAGCAGAGCGCGGGCGGTCGTCAGCTCGGGGCCGAGGGACATGGCCCGGTAGCCGGCGGCCGCCTCCCGGGCCGTGGCCAGCGATTCCCGCGCCGTCCGCACCACCTCGGCCGGCATGTCGGCGCCCGCGAGGGCCCGCCGCACACCCTCGACGATCACCGCCAGGCTCCGGCCCAGGCCGTCGTTCAGCTCCGCCGCGATCCGCAGCCGCTCGTCGGCCGCCGCGCCCACCGCCAGCGCCGCGCGGTTCGCGTGCAGCTCGCCGGCCCGGTCCACCAGCCGCCCCATGCCGTAGATGAGCAGCGACAGCAGCGCCGTCGTGATCGTGGCGTCCAGGGTGGCCCGCACCTCGCCGTGCCGCGCGTGCTCGATCACCGCCGCGCCCAGCACCGCCAAGGGCGTCAGCGCCCACCACCGCGACAGCAGCAGCGCCCCGCCCAGGAACCCGATCACCGCCACGGACGACCCGAGCCCGGCCGACAGCCCGGCCACCAGCACGGCCTGCGCGGCGAGCAGCCACCCGGAGCGGCGCCACAGCACATACGCGACCTGGACACCGAAGACCGCCACCGCCTCGGGGAAACCCGCGATCACGTACACGCCGGCGAATCCGGCCAGCACCATGACCACGATCAGCCGCGCCTGACGCACCCTTGCCCCCCCTGTGACCCGTGAGGGCACCAGCCTAGGAGGGGCGGCGCGCCGATCGGATCCGGCTCAGCCGAACCCGCGCGGCAGCACCGTGACCGGGCACGGCGCGGCCCGCAGCACCTTCATGGCCAGCTCCCCGAGGAAGACCCGGTGCGGCTGCGCGTCCTCGCTGGCCGCGCACACCAGCAGCTCGCCGGGCGTCCACTCCAGCGTCTCCAGGGCCGAGGCCACGTCGTGCCCCTCGGCGATCTCCGCCTCGGCCTCGATGCCGGTCGACTCCCACGCCAGCCGTACGGCGAGGGCCAGGTCGTCGCCGAGCCGGCCCGGGTCCTCCGTACGGAGGTCGAGCGTGATGAGCCGCAGCGGCACGCCCAGCCGAAGGGCCGTCTGCGCCACCCGCTCCACGGCGGCGTCGCACTGGGGCCGGTGGACGTAGGCGAGCGTGAGCCGCCCCGCCTCCTCGGGCGGGCGGTACCCGGCGGGCGCCAGCATCACCGCCTCCGGCGACAGGTGCAGCAGGTGGTCCGAGGTGGACCCGATCGCGATGCGCCCGCGCTGACCGCCGTCCGCCGAGCCTGCCACGACCAGGTCGGCCCGGATCCGGCTGGCCAGGACGGACAGCCCGCGCCCCACGCCCCGGCTCTCGTAGGTGATGTACTCGGCGGGCATGCCGCCCAGCTCCTCGGCGGCGTGCGCCAGGTTGGCCTGCGCCTCCACGGCCTCGCCGGGACTGCCGGGCGGGTAGACCGTCGCCACCGTCAGCTCGCCGCCGGTGACGCGCGTGATGGCGGCGCCGAGGGCGAGAGCGTCACGTCCACCCGCGTCGGCGGTGTAGCCGACGATCACGTGCTCTCCGATCACGCATGCCTCTCTACCCGGCCGGAACTCCGCCTACGCCGCCGATCCGGCGTGCCGCGCCCTGACCTTCGTGCAGCCCGGCCCTCGGCCGATCGGCCGATCGGCGACACTCCGGAATCGGCCGGGAGTCGGACGCGAAAGCGGGTGATCTTCCGTAAAGTCGTGTCACTGCTCGTTCACCGATTGGACACGTGTGTACCGCGACATCGTCGACTTCGCCCTCGGCACGCCCGCATGGCTCCACACCCTCGCGGAGGTGGGCACCGACGCCGGCCTGTTCCTGTTCGCGGCGTTGTTCGTGCTGTGCTGGTGGCGGACCCGCAACGGGCCCGCGCGCGACCTGGCGATCGCGATCGCCGGCCCGGCCGGAGTGGTGTGCGCGTACGTCGTCAGCGAGGTCGTCAAGACCGTCGTCAGGGAGGACCGGCCGTGCCGGGGGGGCGTGGCGACGATCACCGCGTGCCCGCCGCCGGACGACTGGTCGTTCCCCAGCAACCACGCCGTGATCGCCGCCGGCGCGGCGGGCGCGCTGGTGCTGGCCTGGCGCGCGCTTGCCTGGGTGGTGCTGCCGCTGGCGGCGGTCATGGCGTTCTCGCGGGTGTTCGTCGGCGTCCACTACCCGCACGACGTGGCGGCGGGCTTCCTCATCGGGGTGACGCTGGCGCCGCTGTGCACGTTGCTGCTGGTCGGCGCGGTCACGCCGGTGGTACGGCTGGCGCGAAGCCGTCTGTCGCCGCGATGAGCCGGTCCACGATGCCCGGCTCGGTGGCGGAGTGCCCCGCGTCGGCCACCACGTGGAACTCCGCCTCGGGCCACGCGCGGTGCAGGTCCCAGGCCGTGACCATGGGCGTGCAGGCGTCGTAGCGGCCCTGCACGATGACGGCCGGGATGTGGCGGACCTTGCCGACGTCGCGGATGAGCTGCTCCGGCTCGAACCAGCCCAGGTGGGTGAAGTAGTGGTTCTCGATCCGGGCGAAGGCCACCGCCATGCGCTCCTGGCCGAAGTCCGCGACCAGCTCCTCGTCCGGCAGCAGCGTGACCGTGGAGCCCTCCCACTGCGCCCACGCCCGCGCCGCCGCCAGCCGCGCCTCGGGGTCGCCGCCCTCCAGCCGGCGGCGGAAGGCGGCGATCAGGTCGCCCCGCTCCTCCTCGGGGATCGGCGCCACGTACGCCTCCCACCGGTCGGGGAACAGGTACGAGGCGCCCTCCTGGTAGAACCAGCGCAGCTCCTGGGGCCGCAGCGTGAAGATCCCCCGCAGCACGAGCTCGGTCGTGCGCTCCGGGTGGGTCTGCGCGTACGCCAGGGCGAGCGCGCTGCCCCACGACCCGCCGAACACCTGCCACGCCTCGATGCCGAGATGCTCGCGCAGGCGCTCCATGTCGGCGACGAGGTGCCAGGTGGTGTTGTGCTCCAGCGACGTGGCGGGGTCGCTCGCGTGGGGGCGGCTGCGCCCGCAGTTGCGCTGGTCGAACAGCACCACCTTGTACAGGTCGGGATTCCACTGCCGGCGGTGCTTGGCCGTGCACCCACCGCCCGGGCCGCCGTGCAGCATCACGGCCGGCTTGCCGGCGGGGTTGCCGCACAGCTCCCAGTAGATCTCGTTGCCGTCCCCCACATCCAGGAAGCCGGAGTCGTAGGGCTCGACGGGCGGGTAATGGGTTCTCATCCCGCCGATCCTGCCACCCTCAGGACCACTCGTGCCGGCTCAGGAAGGACCGGTCGCCGATGGCGTACTCGTGGAACGCCTGCCGGACCTCGTCGAGGCGCGGCATCAGCGTCCGGACCATGTGCCCTTCCTTGTACTCCACCTCGTACGCGGGCTCGCCATGCTCGGCGGGGGACACCTGGATGAAGTGGTGCCCGAAGGTCACCAGGGCCGCGAACGGGTTCTGCGCCGACAGGGTGGCCAGCACGTCGTGGACCAGCCCCAGGTCCGGGTCGTGCACCACCATGCCGTCGCCCGTGTGGAGCTGCATGCCCTGGTGGACGCCGAGCGGGCCGACGTTGTGGACGAGGTCGCGCTGCGGGTCGTAGCAGACCAGCCCGTGCGCCCGCGCGACGGTGAACACCTGGCCGGACATCTCGTCCATCGACTCCAGGTCCATCGTCACCAGCACGTGCCCGGGGAACACCGTGACGAGCCCCGGCAGCTCCTTGGCGACCTCCGGCAGCGCCCCCTGGACCGGCCTGCCCTTCTTCGCGGCCAGGTACGCGGCCCGCGCCTGATCCCTGGAGATCGGCACGGGCTCGTCCCAGACCATCAACTCAACGCTCACCCGCCCATCCTGCCCAACCCCCGGCCCCTTTGAAGCCCACAACCTGCCAAAACCCCACACCCCATGCGTACTGGGCACCTCTGCGGCTTCCGCCCGTCCCCGCCCGGTCCACCCCAAGCTTCTACCGGGGCTCGGTCACGGCCGGCTTCTCGGAGTCGGGGACCAGCGGCGAGGTGCAGTGGGCGCACCGGCGCGCCTCCGTCGGGACGTCGCTCAGGCACTCCGGGCACTGCCGGGTCGTGACCTCCTGGTCCCGGTCGAACAGGCTGACCAGCCGCGTCATCGGCAGGACGACCAGCCAGTACACCACCGCCGCGATGATGAGGAAGGTGATGAGATGGTTGAGGAAGTCGCCGTACCTGAACTGGCTGCCGTTGACGGTGAAGGAGTACTGAGCGAAGTCCGGCTTCCGCCCGCCGGTCACGGCGCCGATCAGCGGGGTGATGAGATCGGCGACGAGCGCCTGCACGAGCCCGCTGAACGTCGCGCCCACGATCACCGCGACGGCCAGCTCCACGATGTTGCCCCGTAAGAGGAACTTCTTGAATCCACTCATGGAACGCCTACGTGACCGGGGGACGGCCGGTCAAACGCGACGCGGAGGCAGGCTAAGGGGCCGTTCTGTGGGAAGGACCTGATCCGTCTACGGGGAGCCGGCCTTGTCCGGTGGAGCGGGGGAACGGAACATGGGGAAGAGCCGTAAGGGAGCCTTGATGATCGAAGTGTGGCCGGGAGACCCCTATCCGCTCGGGGCGACCTATGACGGCGCGGGCACCAACTTCGCGCTGTACACCGAGGCCGCCGACAAGGTGGAGCTGTGCCTGTTCGACGAGAAGAACAAAGAGACGCGGGTGGCTCTGACCGAGGTGGACGGGTTCATCTGGCACGGCTACCTGCCCGGCGTGAACCCCGGCCAGCGTTACGGTTACCGCGTCCACGGGCCGTACGACCCGGCGCAGGGCATGCGGTGCAATCCGAACAAGCTGTTGCTCGACCCGTACGCGACGGCGATCGAGGGTGACGTCAAGTGGGACGAGGCGGTGTACGGCTACCGCTTCGGCCAGCCCGACTCGCGCAACGACATGGACTCCGCCCCGTACATGCCGCGGTCCATCGTGATCAACCCGTTCTTCGGATGGGGCCACGACCGGCCGCCGGCCACGCCGTACCACGACACCGTGATCTACGAGGCGCATGTGCGCGGGCTCACCATCGCGCACCCGAAGATCCCCGAGCACCTGCGCGGCACGTACGCGGCGCTGGGCCACCCGGAGATCCTCGACCACCTGACCAAGCTCGGGGTGACCGCCATCGAGCTGATGCCGGTGCACCAGTTCGTCACCGACCACATCCTGGAGGAGCGGGGGCTGGCGAACTACTGGGGCTACAACTCGATCGGCTTCTTCGCCCCGCACAACCGCTACTCCAGCCAGGGGCAGCGCGGCGGGCAGGTGCCGGAGTTCAAGGCCATGGTGCGCGCCCTGCACGAGGCGGGCATCGAGGTCATCCTGGACGTCGTCTACAACCACACGGCCGAGGGCAACCACCTGGGGCCCACGCTCGGGTTCAAGGGCATCGACAACGCCAACTACTACCGGCTGGTCGACGGCGACCCGCGCTACTACATGGACACCACGGGCACCGGCAACAGCCTGCTGATGCGCTCGCCGCACGTGCTCCAGCTCATCATGGACTCGCTGCGGTACTGGGTGACGGAGATGCACGTCGACGGCTTCCGCTTCGACCTCGCCTCCACCCTGGCGCGCGAGCTGCACGAGGTGGACCGGCTGAGCGCCTTCTTCGACCTGGTGCAGCAGGACCCGGTGCTGTCGCAGGTCAAGCTCATCGCCGAGCCGTGGGACGTCGGCCCGGGCGGCTACCAGGTGGGCAATTTCCCCTCGCGCTGGACCGAGTGGAACGGCCGCTACCGCGACACCATCCGTGACCTGTGGCGGGGGCAGGCGGCGACGCTGCCGGAGTTCGGCTCCCGGCTCACCGGCTCCAGCGACCTCTACCAGGACGACAGCCGCCGCCCCGCCGCCTCGATCAACTTCGTCACCTGCCACGACGGCTTCACCCTGCAGGACCTCGTCTCGTACGACCACAAGCACAATGAGGCCAACAAGGAGGGCAACCGCGACGGCAGCGACGACAACCGGTCCTGGAACTGCGGCGCCGAGGGCCCGGCCGACCTGGCCGTCGAGTCGCTGCGCGAGCAGCAGAAGCGCAACTTCCTGACCACGCTGTTCCTGTCGCAGGGCGTGCCGATGCTCTCGCACGGCGACGAGCTGGGCCGTACCCAGCGCGGCAACAACAACGGCTACTGCCAGGACAACGAGTTGACCTGGGTCGACTGGTCGGACGTGCGCGAGAACTGGCTGCTGCTGGAGTTCACGCAGAGCCTGGCCGCGCTGCGCAAGAAGCACCCGGTGTTCCGGCGCAGGCGGTTCTTCTACGGCCGGCCGGTGCGCGGCCTGAGCGACATCGCCTGGCTCACCCCGGCCGGGGATGAGATGACCGACGCCGACTGGAACGTCGGATACGCCAGGTCGCTGGCCGTGTTCCTGAACGGCGACGCCATCACCGAGCCGGACCGGCGCGGCCGGCCCATCCGCGACGACTCGTTCCTGCTGCTGTTCAACGCCCACCACGACACCATCAAGTTCACGATCCCCAAGGACTACGGAGAGATGTGGCAGACCGAGATCGACACGGCGATGCCGATCAGCCTGGACATCCGGGTCTGCCGGGCCGGTGAGAAGGTGGGCGTCCCCGGCCGCAGTGTGAGAGTGCTGCGTCGTGTCTAGGCCCCTGTCGACCTACCGCGTCCAGCTCACCCCCGACTTCGGCTTCGCGCAGGTGGCGCAGATCGCCGGCCACCTGCGCGACCTGGGGGTCACCCACGTCTACCTGTCGCCGATCCTCCAGGCGACCCCCGGCTCGCTGCACGGCTACGACGTCACCGACCACTCGCGCATCCGCGAGGAGTTCGGCGGCGCCAAGGGCTTCAGGGAGATGGCCGAGCAGCTCGCCGCTCACGATCTCGGCATCGTGGTCGACATCGTGCCGAACCACATGAACACCACCAACGCCCAGTTCTGGTCGGTGCTGCGCGACGGGACCGCCTCGCCGTACGCCCGCTGGTTCGACATCGAGTGGGAGGACGGGAAGGTGGCGCTGCCCGTGCTGGGCGACGACACCGAGCCCGTCGTGGACGGCGACGTGCTGCGCTACCACGAGCACGAGTTCCCCCACCCGGGGCACTACCGGCTCGTGGACTGGCGCGAGGGGCCCGGCTACCGGCGCTTCTTCGACGTCTCCACGCTGATCGGGCTGCGGGTCGAGGACCCCGAGGTGCTCTTCGCGACCCACGAGGTGATCTTCTGGCTGCTCGACGAGGGGCTCGTCGACGGGCTGCGGATCGACCACCCCGACGGCCTCGCCGAGCCGCGTGGCTACCTCGAACGGCTGCGCGCCAGGACCGGCGACACGTGGACCGTCGTGGAGAAGATCCTCATCGGCGGCGAGCGGCTGCCGGAGGACTGGCCGTGCGACGGCACCACCGGCTACGAGGTGCTCAACCGCGTCAACGGCCTGTTCGTCGACCCGGCTGGCGCGCCGCCGCTGCTGGAGCTGTTCACCCGCCTGACCGGGCAGCCCGCCGACTACCGGGAGGTGGTGGCGCGCTCGAAGAGCGAGGTCCTGGACCTGTTCTTCGGCGCCGAGGTCCGGCGCCTGGCCGGGGCGACCGGCGCCGAGCCGGAGACGGTGGCCGAGCTGCTGGCCGCGATGCCGGTGTACCGGGCTTACATCGTGCCGGGGGAGCCGCCGCCGCCCGAGTCGGTCGAGATCGTCGAGCGGGCCGCCGCGGCCTGCTCCCCGGCCGCGCAGCGGCTCGCCCAGCAGGTCCTGTACGGCCCGCCGGAGGTCGTCACCCGCTTCCAGCAGGCGTGCGGGCCCGTCATGGCCAAGGGCGTCGAGGACACGGCGCTGTACCGGTGGTTCCCGCTGTCCTGCCTCAACGAGGTGGGCGGCGAGCCGGACGTGTTCGGGATCCCGGTCGAGGAGTTCCACGCGTTCTGCGCGCAGATGCGGCCCCACTCGATGACCACGCTGTCCACGCACGACACCAAGCGGTCGGAGGACGTGCGCGCCCGGCTGTCGGTGCTGTCGGAGCTGCCCGAGGAGTGGGAGGAGGCCGTCACCGCCTGGTCGTCGGCTGTCTCCCACGACCCCCACCTCGACTACCTGGCCTGGCAGAACCTCATGGCGGCCTGGCCGATCTCCGCCGACCGGTTCGCCGGCTACCTGCTCAAGGCGGCGCGGGAGGCCAAGACCGCCATCTCCTGGGTCGACCCCGACCCCGGCTACGAGCAGCGGCTGCGCGACTTCGCCGAGGCCGCCGTCAAGCTGCCCGTCGGGGAGTTCACCTCGCGGATCGACCGCTACGCCATGTCGAACTCGCTGGGCGCCAAGCTGGTGCAGCTCATGATGCCGGGCGTCCCGGACGTCTACCAGGGCAACGAGACGACCGACTTCTCCCTGGTGGACCCGGACAACCGGCGGCCCGTCAGCTACCCGCGCACCCCCGCGTCGGAGTGGGACGCGGCCAAGCTGCTGGTCACCACCCAGGCGCTCCGGCTGCGCCGCCGCCTGGGCGCCGACGCCGCGTACACGCCGCTGGCGGCGGACGGCGAGGCCGCCGAGCACGTGATCGCCTTCGCGCGGGGCGGCGGCGCGTTCGCCGGCCCCGTCACGGACGGCGCGCTCACCACC